>NZ_CP063204.1:3842500-4142500 GCF_019904275.1 Zunongwangia sp. SCSIO 43204 | reverse complement strand
TTGTACTTAGTAGTTGCGCTTTTATCTTTTAAGACATAAATCGCTTTGATATCTTTAGGAACCAATTTTTCAAATTCTTTTATTGAAATCACTTCACCGTTTAGCACATAAAGTGGTTTATATGCCTGGCTGGAATCGCTGATTCTAAAGACCTTTACAGAATCTGTTGTTTTTTGATTATTATGCCTAGTTAAATTAGAGCTTTTAACCTTAGTCGTGTAAATTTTTACACCATATTTAGAAGCTCGGGCACCATATAGAGCAGTCGCTTTGGCTCCTTTTAAAAAGGTAATATTTTCAATGTTCTCTTTTCCGAAATGATTCAGAAATGTTCTGTCTTTTTGAATAATTCCGTTTAGAATAAAAAGAGTATCATTCGATTTTCTTAGCGAAGATTGACTTACTATTCTAGTCGGTTTTTTTCTTTCTGTAGTTCCGTTCTCATTACCTTTTTTTTCTTCGGAAGAAGTTTCTTTTTTATGCGTAGTTTTTACTGAAGACGCCTCTTTTTTTAAAGTTAAGATTTCAGGTTTTTTGGCTGAAGTGATCGTTAAAAATTGAAGTTCAACTGCTTCTTCCCGTTTATCCAGGTTTTTATAAAATTCCTGAAGATCATCTATAAGTTCAGTTTTAGATAATAACACAGCACCATCTTTCGCATGTTCACCGTACTGCTGTTTTGCAGTGGCCGGTTTCATAATCTTTACCGCTTTAAAAGTGATCGCTTTTCCTTCAATTTCAGACTTTGTATAACTTTTATCGTCTAGAATATAAAGTGGTTTTTCGCCTAGAACATCAAAAGCTTTAGATCGAATTGGTAATTTTTGATCATCATTTTTAGCTGCTTCTGTGTCTTCTTCTGCATCTTCTACAAAACTCACATTACCTAAAATACTTTGGTTTTTTACAGTATCCTGAGCAGATCTTTCTTTATTAGAAGAATCTAAGACGATACTTTCTGTCTTTAAATTAAAACTGTATAAAAACAGGCATAAAAATGGAATTACTAAAAGTGTTTTCCACGGTGTGTTTTTCTTTTTCGATTTGTTAAGCATGATGATTCTTTTTTTAATAAATGATTGATAAAATTGATTAGTCATGGCAGGCTGCAAACCAACAGTGGCCATAACTAAAGCTTTTTGATACTCTTTTTTACTCGGGATATTGGCTACAGCATCTTGATCTGCTAAGAACTCCAGGTTTTGTACCACCACTTTTTTGTAAAGCCATATAAGCGGATTAAACCAAAAAGCGATACAAAGCAGTGAAGTGAAAATAACATCTAAAGAATGCCATTGCTTCGCGTGAATTTGCTCATGCTTCAGGATTAATTTTAGATCTTTTTCGTTATGTTTTTTGGGATTAAAAACGATGTGTTTAAAGAAGGAAAATGGTTTAATATCCTTAGAAGTTCTAACCAATTTTAAGGTTTTAAACCGCTTTTGTTTTCCAGAATTAATGATTCTCTGCAGGCTATATAGCTGAAGTAAAAATTTAAAACTCATCACCGCTAGCCCTAATAAATACAAATAAAAACCAATCTGCCACCAATCTGTAGGCTCTTCGATCATCATATTTTCCTGTGGAGAAAATTCAGTAAAAGCAACATAGGGTGCATTGCTGGCTTGCAGTTCTACATATTCTTTTTGTGTAAAGTAGATAGAGGGCAAGACCAGGGAGCTTACAAGACAATGATTAAGAACTTACGGTTTTGCATAAAACTAGTTTCTTGTTTCAGCAAAATGAAATAAGCAAAATAAAATAATCCGATTAATGCAGAGGATTTTAAAAGATAGATAAATAAGTCTTGCATAATAATTTTTAATTTAATTCTTAGTCCTTATAAAAGCAGCATTAGTGTCTTTAGAGATTTCAATTTTGTGTGAAGGATCCATTTTCAGGATTAATTTTTGATCTTTAAAGCTGATGTAGTTAGCAAATTCTGTTTTTTTAGACTGATTTTCCATTGATAAACTTTGTACAAAACCAGTATCGCCAGGAAACTTTCTGCTTATGGTAAATTCATTTAATTTTCCGTTTAAGTATGAAACATCCGAGATCTTTAAAGTAACAGAATCCTTATAAAAGTGGTTAAACATTGAAACCTTGCTTTGCAGTTCTTTTTCACTGGTATCCCGATTAAAATAGAATGAAAATTCGGCATTTTCGTCTAACTTTTCCACTTCATCTACATTACAACTATAAAAGATAACACTTAAACATGGTATTAAAAAGCTTAATTTTAATAGATGTAACTTGCTGGAAGATTTTTTATTAAGCATGATGATTCGTTTTTTGATTGATGAATGATTAAATGAAAGAATAGGCATTTCTTGATGCGGACTTAGTCCGGACGATAATAGCTGATATTGGTAATTTTTGAGTTCGTTTTTTTGATCGAGAGTCCTGGTATTTTTAGTGACCTCATCATCAGTTATAAATTCAAGATTATCTGTAATTCTGGTTTTTAAAAAATAGATAAGCGGATTAAACCATAAAAAACATTGCACCAGATTTACAAAAATAACATCCAGGCTATGAAACTGTTTTGCATGGATCAACTCGTGCCTTAACACATAACTTTTTGTGCTTTTTTCTGAAGTTTTATTCAGAAAGATATAGTTGAAAAACGAAAATGATCGCTGATTTTCAGGAGCTTGTTTTATTTTAACGCCTTTTATTACTGAAATATTTTCTGCAGCATCAATTAGTCTTTTCAGCTGAAATGCTTGAAATAGAAATCGGCCAAAAAAGCCAAAACTAATTAAGAGATAAATTGAAATAATAATCGTTTCAATATTTATCGAATCTCGGCTACTAATATTGGATAAATTTTGCTGAAATTCTTCAGTATTATATTTACCGAGTTCCAAAAATTCAGTTGGCTGTAATTCGATTAAAATTCTATAATGAAATAGTGGTAAAAGGAGACTAATAATAATTCCGAAGAGTAAATAAAATCTGGAAAACTTAAAGAATTTGGAATTTTTGAGAAATAACTCATAGCCGGCAAAAAATACTGCCAGTACTAAGAAATTCTCGATGATGTAATTCCAATATTCCACGTTTTAGTCTTCTTTTTTATTTTCGATGATCTCTAGGATTTCTCTAAGTTCTTTAGCGCTAATTTTTTCTTCTTTTGCAAAAAAGGAAACCACACTTTTATAACTATTATCAAAGAAACGTTTGGTTGCAACATTCATAAACTGTTTGCGATAAGCTTCTTTGGTAACTACCGGGTAATATTGGTGCGTTTTCCCGTAGGCGATATGCGAAACATATTCTTTTTCCTCTAAATTTCTAACAATGGTAGAAACGGTGTTATAGTGTAATTTTTGTTCTTTAATATGCGGAATGATCTCTTTTACGAAAGCTTTCTCCAGCTTCCAGATAATTCGCATAATTTCTTCTTCCTTATTTGTTAATTTTTCCATGCTAAAATGATCTCAAATTAATGTTCGATAAATATAACGAAAAAAATAGTTGTTAAACTATATTCATAGTAAAAAAATTATAATCCATAATTTAATGGTAACAGATTAGCTATTCTGGATTGTCCCATAAATCCTGAAATGCTAAAGGCGCGAGTAGGAGTAAAGTTGCCAAATTCGTCAATATAAAATGGGTTCTTGTAAATGATAGCAGATTGTTGATTTTCGTAAAGAATGCTTAATTCTTCAGTAAGCATTTTTATTAAGGTAAAATCTTCTTTGGGCTGAATATCAAAATATTTATAGGGAGGTACTTCAAATCTTTCGTGAAAGATCCTGAAGTTATGCTCGGCAAGTTTTTTATTTGCGAGCGCTCGCATAAACTGAAGCAACGAGCCTTTAAACGCTTCTTCACGATGCTTTAAAAAACGTCGTTTAGTTTTTTTCTTTAGTTCTTTAAAAAAACTACTGCCTTCATAAAAGGTAAAATCCACCAATTGAAGTCCAGAACTGCCAGTGCTGTATTTAACGGTAAAATCCATAAGCTCATATTCGATAATATAGCCCAGGTATTTGTTTTCGATAATAATGGGTTCGTTGGCAAAGGCGATAAGTTCACCCTTAGACGGACTATACTTCAGTTTTATAACCTCTTCATTTATAATTTTAGATTTGGTAGCCGCTTCAGTTTTTCCTAGAAATTCTCTTCTAAAAACTCGTAGTTTATGTTCTCGTGTCCACGGGTCGGTTTCTAAAACAACAGTTTCTAATTGATCGATACTTTCTTCTAAAAATACGATTGGGAAATTGTCGTCTTCAAAAACCGAAATGTTAGGAACAGTTCTGGTCGTATAACCAATAGATCTAAAAATAAGAGGTGAAATGTTAGAAGCGGTATTCTGAATTTTAAAAAATCCTTTTTCATTACTGGTTGTTCCCAAGCTGGTGCCATCAAAATAAATAGATACACCCTGCAGCGCAGTAGAGTCTTTTGCACTTAATATTTTGCCAGTGTAAGTCTTCTGTGCACGCAGCGAAATGCTAAGTAAGAAGAAAATGAAAACAAGATATTTCATAGTTGCAATATAACGATAATTTTAGTTTTTAAACTATTTTTGTAGTTTTTAATTCAGTATTTAAGAAATAGAATAGCTCTAAAGTTTAAGTTATATTCGCATAAAAATGCACGAATGGATATAGTTTACATACTTATTGGGTTGACATTATTGGTAGTAGGAGGTGAGTTTTTAGTGAGGTCTTCTGTGGCGTTGTCTTTTAAAATGAATATTTCCCGTATGGTAATTGGGTTAACAGTGGTTTCTTTTGCGACTTCTGCGCCAGAATTACTGGTAAGTTTGCAAGCAGCTTTAGATGGATTTTCTGATATTTCACTTGGTAATATTATGGGATCTAACATCGCAAATATTGGTTTGGTACTAGGAGTTACAGCGATGATTTCACCTATTGCTGTAGATCGTGATTTCTATAAATTTAACTGGCCGGTAATGATGGCCTTTTCTTTCGCTTTATTTTTCTTTTTACTGAATGGGGAAGATATAGATCGACTGGAAGGTGGAGCCTTAGTTTTAGGACTTATACTTTATTTACTGTTCTTAATTATGCGTAGCCGCAAGGTTAAGGAAGAAGTGGTAGAAGAGGTAGATGATAGTTTAAAAGGAACTTCCTGGTTTAAAATTATCATCTGGTTAATTATTGGCGGTGCCGCTCTATATGGAGGATCAGAATTGTTGGTAAATGGATCGGTTTCTTTAGCGAGGGATCTTGGTGTAAGCGAACGTGTAATTTCGGTAACGATGATAGCTATAGGAACAAGTATTCCAGAACTTGCTGCCTCTGTAATTGCAGCTTTAAAGAAAGAAAAAGCTTTGTCTTTTGGTAATTTAATAGGTTCTAATATTTTTAATATCGCTTCAGTTTTGGGGATCACGTCTTTAATTCAGCCTATTGTAATGCAATCTCAAGAAGTTTTAAGTAAGGATATTTACTGGATGATAGCGTTTTCATTCATATTAGTTCCGCTTGCCTTTATTCCGAAGAAATTTTTATTTAGCAGGATAAAAGGAGCTGTAATCTTAGCAGGTTATGCTGTATTTCTATATATCACTATCTTTAGGTAATCATTCTAGATTTTAGAGAATAGACTATAGAATATAGAGAAGCGATAATGAATGCAGGCAAATAAGAAGTTATCTATTGCTTTTAATTTTAATGTCTTGTTTAGTGGATTATTCACCTAGGGTCGTCAGAAAATTTGAAAAAGGTAGACTCTTGAAACGCCGCTGCAAGCAGCCCATTTGGTCATGATTTTATTGCAAAAACTATTTTCTATAAACGCTAGACTTCAAAAAAAAACCTGCTATCAAAAGACTAATTTCAGTTCAATTAAATTGAATCCATTAAAAAAGGCGCCTCATATGAAGCGCCTAATCTAAGATTGATTATAATCTAGCCTAAAGCTTATTCTGCATTTTTTACCGTCTTAATGATACGGCTTGCAATTTTGTAAGGATCACCATTAGAAGCTGGTCTTCTGTCTTCTAGCCATCCTTTCCATCCGCGCTCTACAGTTGCGATTGGAATACGAATCGATGCACCACGGTCTGAAATTCCGTAGCTAAAGTCGTGGATAGAAGCAGTTTCGTGCTTACCAGTTAAACGCATGTCGTTATCTGCGCCATAAACATCAATATGTTCTTTAACAACTGGACGGAAAGCTTCACATATTTTCTCGTAAGTTTCACGGTTTCCAGCATTTCTTAAAGTAGAATTAGAGAAGTTGGCGTGCATACCACTACCATTCCAGTCTAATTCTCCTAGTGGTTTTGGATGAAGATCTATTGATACTCCGTATTGTTCTCCAATTCTTTCCAGTAAATATCTAGCAACCCAAATTTCGTCACCAGCAGCAGCAGCTCCTTTTGCGAAGATCTGGTATTCCCATTGTCCTGCAGCAACCTCACCGTTAATACCTTCTACATTTAATCCTGCTTCAAGACAAGCATCTAAATGCTCTTCTACGATAGCTCTACCGTAAGCATTACTTGCTCCAACAGAACAGTAGTAAGGTCCTTGTGGTCTTGGATATCCATTTGCTGGGAATCCTAGTGGTTTACCTGTTTCGTTATCGATTAGGAAGTATTCTTGCTCAAATCCAAACCAGAAATCATCATCCTCATCGTCTATAGTAGCTCTACCATTAGTTTCGTGTGGTGTGCTATCTGAATTAAGTACCTCGCACATTACAAGGTAACCATTCTTACGTTGTGGATCTGGACAAATAAATACTGGCTTTAGTAGGCAGTCAGAAGAGTTTCCTTCAGCTTGACCTGTTGAAGATCCATCGAAAGACCATACTTCACAGTCCTCAAGTTTTCCGGAAAAATCGGTAACTACTTTTGTTTTACCACGTAACTTCTGAGTCGGCTTGCTACCATCAAGCCAGATATACTCCAGTTTTGATTTGCTCATAATCTAATTCGGTTTTATAAAAAATTGAACGTCTAACGTTAACAAAAATATAATATTTTATATACAAAGTATATCTTTTGAGGGGTGATTTCGTAAGAATTTCTAATTTCTGAAATTTACCCCCTAAAATTTATGGGGTTTAGATTATTTGATGATTTTGAAGGTGTTCTACTGATAAATATTTAAATTTGAATACAAAATATTATTAATCATAACAGCTTAACATGTCAACACTTAGATTTAAGGCAATAGAAGAAACCTTTAACCGAAGATCTTTAAATATAGAAGAGGATGGAAGACGCTCTTCGATTTTTGGTAGTAATGTCTTTAATGAGTCGGTGATGAAACAATATCTCACCAAAGAAGCCTATAGTAATGTGATGGATGCGATTAAAACCGGCGCAAAAATCAACAGAACTATTGCAGATCATATTTCTGCAGGAATGAAAGAATGGGCGATCAATAAAGGAGTAACCCATTACACGCACTGGTTTCAGCCTTTAACCGGGGCAACGGCCGAAAAACATGATGCTTTTTTCGAAACTATTGGAGAAGGTCTAGCCATAGAAAAATTTGGAGGAGGATCTTTAGTTCAGCAAGAACCAGATGCTTCCAGTTTCCCCAATGGAGGTATTAGAAATACCTTCGAGGCTCGTGGATATACAGCATGGGATCCTACTTCACCTGCTTTTATCTGGGGAACAACTTTATGTATTCCTACTGTTTTTGTTTCCTATACAGGGGAAGCATTAGATTATAAAACACCGCTTCTTAGAGCGCTGCAGGCCGTAGACCAGGCAGCGACCGATGTTGCAAAATATTTTGACAAAAATGTATCGAAAGTAAACGCAACATTAGGTTGGGAACAAGAGTACTTTTTAATCGATTCTGCTTTGGCAGCTACGCGCCCAGATATTCAGTTAGCGGGTCGTACACTTTTGGGACATTCTCCTGCAAAAGGACAACAATTAGATGATCACTATTTTGGATCGATTCCTTCTCGTGTTTTAGCCTATATGAGGGATTTAGAAATCGAATGTATGCGATTGGGGATTCCTGTAAAAACAAGACATAACGAAGTTGCTCCAAACCAATTTGAGTTAGCGCCAATTTTTGAAGAAGCGAACCTTGCTGTAGATCATAATTCGTTAATTATGGATGTGATGAACAAGGTTGCAGAGCGTCATCATTTTGTGGTATTAATGCACGAAAAACCATTTGCCGGCATTAACGGTAGTGGTAAACATAACAACTGGTCTTTAGGGACAGATACCGGGGTAAATCTTTTATCTCCTGGGAAAACACCTATGAAAAACCTTCAGTTTTTAACCTTCTTTATCAATACGATAAAAGCGGTTTATGAAAACGAAGAATTATTAAGAGCGTCGATCGCAAGTGCATCTAACGATCACCGTCTTGGAGCTAATGAAGCACCACCGGCAATTATTTCAGTATTTATAGGTAGCCAGTTAACTGCGGTTTTAGATGAGCTTGAAAAAGTGACTTCAGGGAAATTATCTCCGCAGGAAAAAACAGATCTTAAATTAAATGTAGTAGGAAAGATTCCTGAAATCTTATTGGATAATACAGATCGTAACAGAACTTCTCCTTTTGCATTCACAGGAAATAAATTTGAGTTTAGAGCAGTAGGATCTACCGCAAACTGTGCAAACCCAATGACGGTGCTAAATGCGATCATGGCGAAACAACTTAAAGAATTTAAAGTTGAAGTAGATAAATTGATCAAGAGCAAAAAGATGAAAAAAGACGATGCCATCTTTAATGTTCTTAGAGAATATATCAAGCAGAGTAAAAAGATTAGATTCGAGGGTGATGGCTACGGTGAAGCATGGGAAAAAGAAGCAGCTAAACGAGGTTTAAGTAATAATAGAACTACTCCTGAAGCTCTTAAAGCTCAAATTTCTAAAAAAGCAGTACAGCTTTACGGCGATCTTGGAGTAATGAATAAGATCGAGATCGAAGCACGTCACGAGATCGAGTTAGAAGAGTATACCATGCGTGTACAGATAGAAGGTCGAGTTTTAGGCGATATTGCTAGAAACCACGTAATCCCAACTGCTATTCGATATCAAAATATTCTTATTAAGAATGTAACCGGATTAAAAAGTATTTACGGTGAAGATTATCAAAAACATGCAAAAGAACAACTTGATCTTATCGAGCGAGTTTCTACACATATTGCGGTAATTAATAGCAAGGTAAATGCAATGATCGACGCTAGAAAAGTAGCAAATAAGCTTGATGATCTTCAGCAAAAAGCAGAGTCTTACTGTAATGAAGTGAAACCTCATTTTGATGAGATTAGATATCATTGCGATAAATTAGAATTACTGGTAGACAACGAGCTTTGGCCATTAACCAAATACCGAGAATTATTATTCACTAGATAATTTCTTTCAAAATCAAAGATTAAAGCCCTGTAACTTGCAGGGCTTTTTCTTTTTAGAAACTTCTTAAAGAATTTAAAACTGTTTATCTTTGACGCCTAAACCAAATTCATGAGTCAGGACGTAAGTAAAAGGTATAGTCAGCGTGGTGTTTCAGCAGGTAAAGAAGATGTGCATAACGCGATCAAAAATGTAGATAAAGGGCTTTTTCCTAAAGCATTTTGTAAAATTATTCCAGATCATTTAACCGGTGACGAGGATTATTGCGTGATCATGCATGCAGATGGTGCTGGTACTAAATCATCTTTAGCTTACATGTACTGGAAAGAAACTGGCGATCTTTCAGTTTGGAAAGGTATTGCCCAAGATGCTTTGATCATGAATATTGACGATCTACTTTGTGTGGGTGCTACCAACAAGATCTTATTGTCTTCAACCATTGGTCGTAATAAAAGTTTGGTTCCGGGAGAGGTAATTTCAGCAATCATTAATGGAACTGAAGAACTTATTGCAGATCTTAAAGAATTTGGCGTAGAAATTCATTCTACCGGTGGTGAAACCGCAGATGTTGGTGATTTGGTAAGAACGATTATTGTAGATTCTACGGTAACAGCCAGAATGAAACGTAGTGAGGTAATTGATAATAGTAATATCGAGCCGGGCGATGTAATCGTAGGTTTGGCTTCTTTTGGGCAGGCCAGTTACGAGAAGGAATATAACGGCGGTATGGGAAGTAATGGTTTAACTTCTGCTCGTCACGATGTTTTTGCAAAGATCTTAGCTGAAAAATATCCTGAAAGTTTTGATGCTTCGATCCCAAATGATCTTGTATATTCTGGAGGAAAAAAATTAACCGATGAGGTTGAGGATTCTCCGCTAGATGCCGGCAAACTGGTATTGTCGCCAACAAGAACTTATGCACCTGTAATTCAGAAGATATTATCTAAATTCAGTAATAAAGAGATTCACGGGATGGTGCATTGCAGTGGAGGGGCACAAACAAAAATTCTTCATTTTATTGATAATCTTCATATTGTAAAAGATAATCTTTTTGAAGTTCCGCCATTATTCAAGTTAATTCAGCAGGAAAGTAAAACAGATTGGAAAGAGATGTACCAGGTATTTAATATGGGGCATCGCATGGAAATCTACGTAAAACCAGAGCTTGCAGACGAAATTATCGAAATTTCCAAGTCATTTAATATCGATGCGAAAGTGGTGGGAAGAGTAGAAGCTTCAGATAAAAAATCCTTAACGATAAAGAGTGAATTTGGCGAATATCAATATTCGTAGAATTTACACTTATTTTAATAAAAGGGCTGTAAAATTAACTAATATTGATTTAGCGTTAATTTTATAGCTTTTTTTATTCGAATTTCTCATTATATTTGCAAAAATCTGATTGTTTGTTAGATGAGTGAACGAAGAAAATTAATTGTTTTTTCCATTGTGTTTTGGGTTGCGGTAAACTTTGCAAGTTTATCGATGTTTAGTGAAGAGGTAAGTAGATGGGTTCGTTTTATTGGTACCGCTTTCTTTTTTATTACCGCAACTTTACATAAACCCTTCTCCTGGAAGTTATTTTTTATTTTTCTATTGTTTTCGATCTGTGATTTCTCCCTTATTTATTTTGAAAATCCCATTTTTAACGCCCTAACATTTATTAGTAGAGGAGCTGCATTTGTTATTGTAGGAAGTATTGGTGCTAAAAGATTAAAGCGGTTAAAAATCACTGGTTTAGAATTTTTTATAGGTACAATTCTGGTAGCGATAAATCTTGTTCTGCTTTTCGAGTTAGAAAATATGATCTCTTTAAAACACGCTGAAGAATTATACAGTCCCGGTTTTTACGCTTTTGCCATTATTGCTATACTTACCACTATTATTGCTGTATCTTATAGTAATCGCTATAGTAATCTTAAGAGTATTTTTTATATGTGCGCCGTGCTTTGGATGATTTTTTCAGACATGACCTATTTTATCGGGTATTATCTTGATTTTCCCGAATTCTACTACGCAGATCATGCGTTTAATATTCTGGGATCTGGTTTCTTAATGCTCTATGCAGCAACCACAAATAAAAAAGAAAATTATATTGATATTGATGTGAAGATCTAACCCGGTAAATATCCCAGCTGAACAAGTTCTTTTGCTGAATGCACCAGTCTTGTTTGTTTATGCTGAAATAAATAAATATCGTCTGAAACATCTAATATCACCTCGTAGCGATGATCTGTTATTATAATCGCTTTTTGTTGTTTTTCTTTCTGAATAATTTCTGAAAATTTTTCGATCATTAAAGGAGAAAGCTGTGCAAAAGGTTCGTCTAAAAGAACAATATCTACATTTCTTTTTAAGACCAGGTAGATTTCGATAATTCGTTGCTGCCCGCCAGATAATTCCCGTACTTTCTGATGTTTTACTGAATTCATTTCAGAAAAAACACTGCTAAAATCACCAAAATCGATATTATATAGTTTAAAAGCCTTCTCTACTAAAATAGTGGGCGGAAGCAAAGGAAACTGCGGAAGCATGGCGACTCTTCCGGTTTTGTAAAAGCGCTTCAGGATAGGTTTTTTATCTATGCGGAGTAGTTTATATTTCGGTTTTAAGGTTCCGAAGAGAATTTTTAAAAGGCTACTTTTTCCACTACCGTTTCTACCTAATAATCCGGTTACTTTCCCGGTTTCAGCCTTTACATAAGCCGCTTTAAGAATAGCTTGATCATCAAAATACAACTCGACATTATCAATTTCAAAGATCATATTAGAAAGTTTATGGTGGCACAAAGGCTAAGAAGAAAAATATCGGCCAAAATGGCTAAACTGAATAATTGCAATCGGCTAAAACCAAGATTGTAATAAAACACGAGCTCTTTTTTTGCAGAGATGAATCGGTAGAAAAGATAAATGATAAAAGCGATAAATAATTTATCTAAAACAATTACAAAAATCGGACTACCAATGGAAAATATCAGCAGATTAATTAAAAGTGAAGGAACCAAAAATTTGCGGTAAAATTGAAAAAACACAGCAAAAGTCTTAGGCATATTTTGAGATTTTGATTGATGTTTTAAATTAAAAGCCTTAAAAAGCTAATTTTATTATGATTAGCACTAAAATAAAGAAAACGAACAGGTAAAGTTTAGAGAAGATAAAAATTCAGTCAAATTATTGTAAATTTGCTATCTAAATTCTTAAGAATTGTATGTTAGAGAAGCTTAATATCGTTAAACAACGTTTTGATGAAGTGAATGATCTTATTATCCAGCCGGATATTATTGCCGATCAGAAACGTTACGTTGAACTTAATAAAGAATATAAAGATCTTAGAGCGCTTATGGACGAGCGTGAAAGATATATAGAACTTACCGATAATCTTAAAGAAGCTGAAGAAATAATTTCTGATGGAAGCGATCCTGAAATGACCGAGATGGCAAAACTTCAGCAGGAAGAAGCGAAGGAAGAATTACCAGCTCTTGAAGAAAAGATACGAATGATGTTAGTGCCTAAAGATCCTGAAGATGCTAAGAACGTCGTGATGGAAATTCGTGCAGGTACCGGTGGTGATGAAGCAAGTATTTTTGCCGGGGATCTTTACAGAATGTACACCAAATATGTAGAAAGTAAAGGTTGGAGTCACAATATCGTCGATTTTAGCGAAGGAACCAGTGGCGGATTTAAAGAGATGATCTTTGAAGTTTCTGGAGAAGATGTTTATGGTACCATGAAGTTTGAAGCTGGTGTTCACCGTGTACAACGTGTGCCGCAAACCGAAACTCAGGGTCGTGTGCATACCTCTGCAGCAACAGTTATGGTATTGCCAGAAGCTGAAGAATTTGATGTAGAGATCGATCCAAAAGATGTGCGTATCGATTATTTCTGTTCATCGGGTCCTGGTGGGCAGTCGGTTAACACAACCTATTCTGCCGTGCGTTTAACTCACGAACCTACAGGTTTGGTAGCACAATGTCAGGATCAAAAATCGCAGCACAAAAACAGGGAGAAAGCCTTTAGGGTTTTACGTTCGCGTTTATATGAAATGGAGCTTGCCAAGAAAATGGAAGCCGATGCTGCTAAGCGAAATTCGATGGTTTCGAGTGGTGATCGTAGTGCAAAAATTAGAACTTACAACTATCCACAAGGGCGTGTAACAGATCACAGAATTAACCTAACACTTTACGATCTATCCAATATCGTAAACGGAGATATTCAAAAAATTATTGACGAGCTAAGATTGGTAGAAAATACTGAGAAGCTTAAAGAGAATTCAGATATATTTTAATATTCGGCGTTTTAGAATAAACTTTTAAATGCCATCTAAAAACTAAATATGACCACCCAGGAGTTAGTAGAGCAGATTAGAAAAAAGCAATCGTTTTTGTGTATAGGTTTAGATGTAGACCTTAAAAAAATTCCAACCTATCTACTTTCTGAGGAAGATCCAATATTTAGTTTTAATAAAGCAATTATAGACGCCACGCATCAATTTTGCGTGGCCTATAAACCTAATACGGCTTTTTATGAAGCATGTGGTTTAAAAGGCTGGGAAGCTTTACAAAAAACCATCGATTATCTTCACGATAACTATCCTGAAATTTACACTATTGCAGATGCTAAACGTGGCGATATTGGTAATACCTCTAAAATGTATGCGAAGACATTCCTAAAAGATATGGGCTTCGACTCGGTTACCGTAGCGCCTTATATGGGCAAAGATTCTGTAGAGCCTTTTTTAGAATTCGACGATAAACATACCATTTTACTGGCTTTAACTTCTAACGAAGGTGCTTTCGATTTTCAGACGTTGAAATCTGATGAGACTGAGATCTACAAAAAGGTTTTGGAAGTTTCTAAAAGCTGGGAGAATTCAGAAAATCTGATGTATGTGGTTGGTGCCACTAAAGCCGAATATCTTGCTGAGGTTCGTAAGATCGTTCCAGAAAGTTTTCTGCTTGTGCCCGGCGTTGGAGCACAAGGTGGTAAATTAGAAGATGTTTGTAAATACGGAATGACCAAAGATGTTGGCCTTTTGGTAAATAGCAGCCGTAAAATTATTTATGCTTCTACAAATAATAATTTTGCTGAAGTTGCCGCTGCAAAAGCTGAAATTCTACAGCAGCAAATGGCTGAAGAATTAGAGAAATTTAAATTTGAGCATTCGAATGAATTATAAGAGTACTGTCACCCTGAACTTGATTCAGGGTCTCATACTCAAAATTTTTTCTTGAATTTTATTAGATTCCGGATCAAGTCCGGAATGACAAAAATCTCATTGATTACAAATAACGTATAATCATCAATTCGAATAATATTTATGACAATTTTCGATCATTTAGGCCGAAAATTATTTCTTAGCGATACTCCAAAGCGCATTGTTTCTTTAGTTCCAAGCCAGACGGAGCTTTTAGTCGATCTTGGATTAAAAAATAGTATTTTAGGTATCACAAAATTTTGTGTACATCCAAAGCATCTTCGAAATGAAAAAACGGTAGTTGGCGGCACAAAAACTGTACATTTAGATAAGATCGAAGATTTAGCGCCAGATATTATATTGTGCAATAAGGAAGAAAATACCCAAGAAATGGTAGCCGAATTAGAGAAAATCGCCCCGGTTCATGTTTCAGAAGTTTCGAGTATTTCAGATTCGCTTCAGCTTATAAATGATTATGGTGAAATTTTTAATGTTGAGGAAAAGGCTTTAAAATTAGTTGATAGCATAGAGGAGAAGTTAGCGACTTTTTCCGAAGAAATTCAGCATAAGAAATGGAAAAGCTGTTTATATCTTATCTGGAAAGATCCTTACATGGCGGCAGGAAATGATACCTTTATCAACGAGCTTCTTAAACTAAATAAGTTCGAAAATAAAATTGCCGGAAATCGATATCCGGCAATGAATAGGGAACAATTGATTGAATATTCACCAGATGTGGTTTTATTATCTAGCGAGCCATTTCCGTTTAAACAAGAACACATTGAAGAATTTAAAAAGTTAGGACTTCATGCAGTTCTTGTAGATGGCGAATATTTTAGTTGGTATGGTTCAAGATTAGAAAAAGCGGTTAGTTATTTTAAAACCTTACATTAAAAAGTATTATTCTGTAGCCCAATTTTCAACTTCAGGATAATGCATACGTCTTAATTCTCGTAGTATCTTTTTAGCTTTCGCATTAATCTTATCACTACGTTCTTTGTCCACCAAGGCTAGTTTATAGGCCCTGTGCATTAGCTGTGTGTATTTCTCACACATGCATTCTTCTTTTGATCTTTGTTTGAATATTTTAAACATACTCCAGTCTTTCATCATCTATACTACAAAGATACAATGAGGTGTTTTTAAGATTTATTAAGCGGCAGTTAATGTTAATTTAAAGTTTGCGGATAAGCTTGATCAAATGTTAAAATATTTTTGATAATCTAATCCTGAAGCGAAAAAACTCTTTTTAATAGGCTAGTTGTTCTTGCAGAGATATCATTTCTAATATCCTTTTCTTCTACCGCGATCATTGTGTAAACTCCGCTTAAAGCTTCAGAGGTTACATAATCTGAAAGATCTGGATTTACATTATTAGTTAGTGGGATGCTATTATAGCGATCGATGATATTACTCCAAATCTGATTAGCACCAACTTTATCTAAAGAATTTGTAATAACAGGATTAAATTTATCGTAGAGTTGAGATTTAGTTTTACCAATTAGATATTGTGTAGCTGCATCATCCTGTCCCAATAAAATATTACGAGCATCGTTAAAGGTAATTTCTCTTACAGCACTTACGAAGATCGGTGTTGCTTCTTTAACGGCATCTTCTGCAGCGCGATTTAAAACCTTGAGTCCTTGGTCGGCTAAATTTCCTAATCCAACATCACGTAGGGTCTTATCGACCTTTTGTAATTCTGCCGGTAAAGTGATTTTTACTAATTCATTCTTAAAAAAGCCATCTTCCTGGGTGAGTTTTGTAACCTGTTTGTCGATTCCAAAATCCAGCGCCTGGCGTAATCCAGAGGCAATTTCAGTATTTGTAACACCGTAACTACCTTGTGGTAACTGGCTGGCAATATCCTGCAGTTCAGCACAAGAGCTTAAAGAGAAAATAACGAATAGGCAAAGTAACTTTTTCATGGAGCTTTTTTTCAAATATAAGATATCTCTAATACTTCTAGTATTATAAAAATTTATGAATAAATTAAAATTATCGATTTCTATTATTGAAACATCCTATTTACCTTTAAAAAATTGAAACTAAAGCTAGAATTATGTCTAAAGAGAAAAAATTAACCACTGCTTCCGGAAGACCTTTTGTAGAAAAGGAAGATTCGTTAAGCGTTGGTAGAAGAGGCCCGTTATTACTTGAAGATTATGTGCTTCATGAAACAATGGCTCATTTTAATAGAGAAAGAATTCCAGAGCGTGTGGTACATGCTAAAGGTTCTGGTGCCTTTGGTACGTTTACGGTGACAAATGATATTACTAAATATACAAGAGCAAAGATATTTTCTGAAGTTGGTAAGAAAACCGATATGCTGGCAAGATTCTCAACGGTAGGTGGAGAAAAAGGTTCGGCAGATTCAGATCGTGATCCACGTGGTTTTGCGCTTAAATTTTATACTGAAGATGGAAACTGGGATCTGGTAGGAAATAATACGCCGGTTTTCTTTATAAAAGATCCTAAGAAGTTTGGTGATTTTATTCATACTCAAAAACGCCACCCGTTTACGAATATGAAATCGCAAACCATGCGTTGGGATTACTGGTCACTAAATCCAGAGTCTTTACACCAGGTGCTTATCTTAATGAGTGATCGCGGTACGCCTTATGGTTTTCGTCATATGAATGGTTATGGATCGCACACTTTTTCTTTGATCAATGATAAAGATGAACGTTTTTACGTAAAATTTCATTTTAAAACAGATCAGGGAATCAAGAATTTCACCGATGAAGAATCAGTTAAGATGGCAGGTGAAAATCCAGATTTTGCACAGCAAGATTTATTAGAACATATTGAAAATGGGGAATTCCCAAGCTGGACATTAAAAATCCAGGTAATGCCAGAGGAGGATGCTAAAAGTTATAAATGGAATCCATTCGACCTTACCAAAGTTTGGCCTCACGACGATTATCCATTGATCGAAGTTGGAAAAATGGAATTGAATAAAAATGCTGATAACTATTTTGCTCAGATCGAGCAATCTGCATTTGCGCCGGCACATATTGTAGATGGTGTGGGATATTCTCCAGATAAAATGTTACAAGGACGTCTATTATCGTATCCAGATGCGCACCGTTATCGCCTTGGAGCAAATTATGAGCAAATTCCGGTAAACCGCTGTCCTTATATGGTAAATAATTATCAGCGGGACGGATTTATGCGTGTTGATGGAAATGGCGGGAGAAGTGAAAATTACTACCCAAATAGTTTCGACGATATTTCTGTGGATGAAAAATATAAGCTAAAAGCGCCAAGAGTTACATATGCTGAAGCCGATTGGTTTGATCGTAACGCTTCTGAAGCTGGAGACGATGATCATTACACACAACCGGGGAATTTATACCGAGTAATGAATGAAGAAGCTAAATCGAATCTGGTTTCTAATACCGTTGGATCGATGAGCCAGATCGAAGGAGAAAAGAAAGATGAAATAATCATGCGCCAGCTTTGCCACTGGTTTAGAGCAGATCCTGAACTTGGAGCAAGGATCGCAAGCGGATTAGGAGTTGAAATTAATATGGAAGAATTCGCTCGTTAATTATAGAATCTTGATGATACTGATGAATCCTTCAAATTAGAGATCCAGAATGAAAATAAAAAGCGCCCAAATTGGGCGCTTTTTTTATGTAAAGATGATCGTCTTATTATTAAAAACCATTGTTTTTCGTTGAATATGAAGTTTTATTCCGCGGCTAAAGACGATCTTTTCCAAATCTCGGCCTTTTAGAATTAGATCTTTGATAGAGTGCGAATGAGAAATTCTTGTAATATCCTGTTCGATAATGGGACCGGCATCCAATTCGGCGGTAACATAATGGCAGGTAGCGCCAATAATTTTTACTCCGCGTTTATAAGCCGAGTGATAAGGTTTTGCCCCGGCAAATGCCGGTAAAAATGAGTGGTGGATATTAATAATATTGTTAGGGTATTCGCTTATCATTTTATCTGAAATGATTTGCATATAGCGCGCCAATACAATAAAATCAACTTCAAATTCTTGCAAAAGCTCTAATTGCTTTGCTTCGGCTTCAACTTTAGTGTCTTTGGTAACGGGAACATGATAAAACGGAATCTCAAAAGCTTTGGCAATAGGTTCAAGGTCTTTATGGTTGCTAAGAATAAACGGAATTTCAACGCCTAATTCCCCAGCTTTATATCTTCCCAAAATATCATATAAACAGTGATCGTACTTAGAAACGAAAACGGCCATTTTTAAGACACGTTCTTCAGCAAAAAGCTTCCAGTCCATATTGTAGGTTTTGGCGATCTCTTTTTCAAAATCTGCTCTAACTTTTACAATATCAAATCCTGAAGAAAATTCATTTTCCAAACGCATAAAGAAAATACCATTTTCAGTATCCACATATTGGTCGATATAAACGATATTTCCATTTCTCTCGTGGAAAAAATTAGTAACCGTTGCGATAATCCCGCTTTTATCTTTACAATTGATCAGTAAAGTAACCTTCGCCATGTTTTTCAGTATTAATGCTTCAAAAATCAAAGCCTGATGAAGAATAAAATTAGTTTAATCACTTTAACTGAACCAACGAGAATTCAGATTTATGCTTTTTTCAGAATAATCAAAAATTATTTACAATTTTCGTAAATTGCCACTCATAATTTCACTCTTTATTGAAAATGGAACAACAGACTCCGTATTTACCTAAACATAAAATAAGAATTGTAACCGCAGCTTCCCTTTTTGATGGGCACGATGCTGCCATAAATATTATGCGTCGTATTATCCAGGCGACCGGGGTAGAGGTGATTCATCTTGGCCACGATCGTAGTGTAGAAGAGGTGGTGAACTGCGCGATACAGGAAGATGCTCATGCTATTGCGATGACCAGTTACCAGGGGGGGCATACCGAGTATTTTAAATATATGTACGATTTGCTTCAGGAAAAAAATGCCGGGCAAATTAAGATTTTTGGCGGTGGAGGCGGAGTAATTCTTCCTGAAGAGATTAAAGAACTACAGGAATACGGGATAACCCGAATTTACGCTCCCGATGATGGAAGAGAGTTAGGTTTGCAGGGAATGATCAATGATTTGGTGAAAACGGTTGATGAGGAAGTGCCTTCGTTGCCAGAAAATACCAATGTTGAAGAAGACCTGAAATCGAAGAAAATAAATACGATTTCTCGCTTAATTTCTCTTGCTGAAAATAAGCATGATGAATTTAAAACGCATTTTGATGCCGTTCCAGAAACTGAAAAGAATATTCCTGTTTTAGGAATTACAGGAACTGGTGGTGCCGGTAAATCGAGTTTGGTAGATGAGTTGGTTCGACGTTTTTTAAGTGATTTCCCAGATAAACAAATAGGGATCGTATCTGTAGATCCTTCTAAAAAGAAAACGGGCGGCGCCTTGCTTGGCGATCGTATACGAATGAATGCGATAAATCATCCTCGAGTATACATGCGCTCGCTGGCTACGCGACAAAGTAATCTAGCTTTATCGAAATATGTACAGGAAGCTGTTGAGGTTTTGAAAAAGGCTGAATATGATCTTATTGTTTTAGAAACTTCTGGAATTGGACAATCTGATACCGAAATTATGGATCATTCAGATGTGTCTTTATATGTAATGACTCCGGAATTTGGTGCGGCAACTCAGTTAGAGAAGATCGATATGTTAGATTTTGCAGATCTGGTGGCGATCAATAAATTCGACAAACGTGGGGCGCAGGATGCTTTACGCGATGTGAAAAAACAATACCAAAGAAATCACCAATTATGGCATGAGGATGCTGAAAAACTTCCGGTTTTTGGTACGATCGCTTCACAATTTAATGATCCCGGTATGAATACATTGTATCGTAAGATCATGGATAAGATCGATGAGAAAACAGCTTCGAAATTAGAATCTACTTTTGAAGTGACTCGTGAAATGAGCGAGAAGATCTTTGTGATTCCGCCAAAACGAACTCGTTACCTTTCTGAAATTGCAGATAATAACCGCTCCTACAACGAAACAGCAATAAAGCAGGCCGATATTGCGCAAAAACTCTTCGGTATTTATAAAACCATACTGAGTGTTGCGAATATTTCCGAAGAAAAATATAGTGCGCATTTAGATAAAAACGGACTCGTACAGGAAGAATTTTTAGACGATCAGCAAACTGAAAATCACGAATTTTTAGGATTGCTTTTCAAAGAATTCGATCGTGTAAAAATGGATCTAGATCCTTATAACTGGGAAATTATCCTGGGTTGGCAGGAGAAAGTGAATAAATATAGCGAGCCTATTTATTCATTTAAAGTTCGTGATAAAGAAATTAAGATTGATACGCATACTGAGTCACTCTCGCATACGCAGATCCCTAAAGTTGCTTTGCCAAAATATTCGGCATGGGGTGATATTTTAAAATGGAGTCTTCAGGAAAATGTGCCGGGAGAATTTCCTTATACTTCAGGATTGTATCCGTTTAAAAGACAAGGTGAAGATCCAACCCGAATGTTTGCAGGTGAAGGTGGGCCAGAGCGAACCAATAGAAGATTTCATTATGTTAGTTTAGGTTTGCCGGCCAAGCGTTTATCTACCGCTTTCGATTCGGTTACCCTTTATGGTAACGATCCTGATCATCGTCCCGATATTTATGGGAAAATAGGTAATGCCGGAGTTTCAATATGCTGTTTAGATGATGCTAAGAAATTATATTCTGGTTTCGATTTGGCGCACCCGTACACTTCAGTGAGTATGACGATTAATGGGCCAGCGCCTATGCTGCTTGGATTTTTTATGAATGCAGCGATCGATCAGCAATGTGAGAAATATATAAAGGAGCATGCTTTAGAAGATAAAGTTGAAGCAAAATTAAAAGAGCTTTACGACGGTAATAATATCGAGCGACCAAGCTATAAAGGAGAACTTCCTGAAGGGAATGATGGTTTAGGCTTAATGCTGTTAGGTTTAACCGGAGACCAGATTCTTCCGCAGGAAACCTATCAGGAAATTAAGATCAATACCCTGGCATCGGTTCGTGGAACAGTACAAGCCGATATTTTAAAAGAAGACCAGGCGCAAAATACCTGTATTTTCTCTACGGAATATGCCTTACGTTTAATGGGAGATGTTCAGGAATATTTTATCAAAGAGAAAGTTAGGAACTTTTATTCAGTTTCAATTTCAGGATATCATATTGCTGAAGCCGGGGCGAATCCAATCACGCAGTTAGCATTTACCTTAGCGAATGGTTTCACATACGTGGAATATTACTTAAGCCGCGGAATGGATATCAATAAATTTGGACCTAATTTATCGTTCTTCTTCAGTAATGGTGTAGATCCAGAATATGCTGTGATTGGTCGCGTTGCAAGAAAAATTTGGTCTAAAGCTTTAAAAAATAAGTACGAAGCGAATCCAAGAGCGCAAATGCTGAAGTATCATATACAGACTTCCGGACGTTCTTTGCATGCGCAGGAAATCGATTTTAATGATATAAGAACGACGCTTCAGGCATTATACGCAATCTACGACAACTGTAATTCGTTACACACAAATGCTTACGATGAGGCAATTACTACGCCAACCGAAGCTTCGGTAAGACGTGCTATGGCGATTCAGCTTATTATCAATAAGGAACTTGGTTTAGCGAAAAATGAAAATCCAATTCAGGGTTCATTTATTATTGAAGAACTAACCGATTTGGTCGAGGAAGCTGTTTATGCCGAATTTGATAGAATTACCGAAAGAGGCGGAGTGCTTGGTGCAATGGAAACGATGTATCAACGAGGGCAAATTCAGGAAGAAAGTCTGTATTACGAAACGCTTAAGCATAATGGTGATTTTCCAATTATCGGGGTAAATACCTTCTTAAGTTCTACAGGCTCTCCAACAGTTACTCCGGGTGAAGTAATAAGAGCGACAGAGGATGAAAAGCAGAACCAGATTAAAACTTTAGAAACGCTGCATACCGCAAAAGAGACCAAAGCAGAAGAAGCTTTAGAAGCGATCAAAAAAGCGGCAGTGCAAAATGAAAATATTTTTGAAGTTCTTATGGAAGCAACCAAAGTTTGTAGTCTAGGACAAATAACCAACGCGATGTTCGAAGTTGGTGGCCAATACCGAAGAAATATGTAAGGCATTTGAAATTAAAATAGTGTATTTGAAATTGAAGTAAATACATTGAAAATCAACAGTAAAAATCATCTTTTTTCGCCATAGAAAAAAGATGATTTTTTTGTTTGTAAATCGATAATTCCAATCTAATTTTGCCGGCTTTTTAAAATGAGTTTTCAGTATAATTTTTAAAGGATCTGGCAGTCATGGAAAACGTTTGGTTATTTGCGATTGCGGTTTTTACCGGTTTTTTTGCAATAAATAGTCCTATAGGAAATATTCCTGTTTTTATTAGTCTAACAAAACAGGCCGATCGTAAAACCCGAAAGAATATTTCGAAAAAGGCGACTTTTACCGCCTTTATTATAGTTTCTGGTTTCGTGATCTTAGGTAAATATATCTTTAGCCTTTTTGGTTTAACGATTCCTGCCTTTAAAATTACTGGAGGTCTTCTTATATTTTTTGTTGGTTTCGAAATGATAAGAGCGCAGGAAGCCAGTATCGATAACCAAAGCGAAATTAACTTTAACGAAGGGATCTCTACCTCGCCATTAGCGATACCAATTCTTGCCGGGCCTGGTTCTATCGTTACCGCGATGAACTATACGACCAATGCCGGTTATTTAGAGTTATTGGTGATCCTGGTAATGTTTGGGCTAATAATGTGGTTAAATCACCTGGCGTTTATCTCTAGTGATTACCTGGTTAGATTTATTGGGCAAAACAAGATCGTAGTGATCGAGAAGATCATGGGATTGATCATTGCCATTATTGGAACCAATATGTTGATCCAGGGGATAAAATTAGCTTTTTTTACTGAAGATTTTCAGCTTTAGTTCTTTTGGTTTTGGTGTAACCAATCTGAAATTAAGTGCTCAAAATGATGAATTTCACGACGAAGTAAATCTAGAAACTCGGTTTCTTTGATTCCGGTGATCTCAATATTGCGGCAATTAGATTTAATTCTTTTTGCCGCTTTTCGTATTTTTTCAATACGTTTAAGCTGAATTTCTTTTGAGCGAGCGGTTACCACTCCTGCAATTCCCGGGGCGAGCTGTAAACTTTCGGTTACCAGGCGTCCTGCGTAGTTATGCGCAGGTACAGTAGAAAGATCCATTTCAAGAACATTTCTATTGTCAGAGAAATAAGATGAAACAGCACTCGAAATTTTAAAGATTTCTAATGCTTTTTTATAAACTGGCAACTGATAGGCTTTCATAATGGGGAATTTCTTTTATAAAATTACCTAGAATTAACTCAAGTTATATTTAAAAATTAAGGCTAATCTGTAAATTTGGTTTAATTATTAAATATATTTGAAGTATTTACTTTAAATATGAATGTAGATAAATTGAACTGGGCGATATTAGAATCTTTACAGGAAAACGCCCGACTTTCCTTCTCTGAAATTGGCCGAAAAGTAGGTTTAAGTTCTCCGGCAGTGGCAGAGCGTGTTAAGAAAATGGAAGATGCCGGCATCATTAAAGGATACAAGACCGAAGTGTCTTATCAAAAAACAGGACATCACTTAAAAGCGATCATCACTTTGCGTGCTTTTATGGGGCGTTTAAAACCCTTCCTTGAAAAGGTTACCGAATTTAAAGAAGTGATCAATTGCTATAGAATTACCGGAAACGAAAATATTATCATGGAAGTTATTTTTCAGGATCAGGGACATTTAGAGGTTTTTATTGATAAGCTAATCACTTATGGCGAAACAAAAACACATATCATTTTATCGAATGTGATTGAACACGCCCCGGTACGGAATCGAAAAACTACTTAATTCCGCTTACCAAATACATCAAAGAACCACCTGCGGCGTGATATTGTTCACGTTGCACAGCACCCATAATATGATCTGAACGAGTATCGTATTTTTCCTGATATTCGAAATAAAACGGCATATACTCTTCGCCTGCGGCGTTGAAGTAATCGATATCTTTACGAGTTTCAGATTTCCAGGCGCTTCCCTGCATCCATTGCTTAAGCGTTGCTATTTGCTCTTTATTATCATAAGGTGGATACATTGCAATCGCTTTATCTGAAAGTCTCACCTGAATATCTTTAAGTGATTCTGAAGCAAACCATCCCGGTAAAAGATCTCCCAGCGAATTATCACCCTCGCCAAGTTTCTTTTTCCCTTTTTCGATAATTAAGCGATACTTTATATGATCTAATGTTTCTTCGATACTATCGTTCTGAGAAATAGAATTTTTAGTAAGTGTTTGTACGATATTGTTAGGTTCCACACAAAGTAAAAGTCCGTTTGGTTTAAGCACTCTCGTCATTTCCTCTAGTGCTTTCTTCGGATTTTTAAGATGAATTAAAACCGTTTGGCAGGTTACAAAATCGAAAGTTTCATTTTCAAAAGGAATATTCTCAGCATCACCATATTTTAAACTGAAGTCGATTTTAGATAATTTGAAGTGATGTTCTAATTCTGCATTACTTTCAAACCAATTTTCATCATTATCGATGGCAGTTATTTTAGAGTCATGAGCTAAGTAAGGAGCCAGTGTTTTTGTCCAGTGACCTTGCCCGCAACCTACATCTAACATGTTAGAATAGCGATGAAGTTCTAAACGTTCTGCTGTAAGATCCAGAAAACCTTTATTCCACCAAAAGTCGCGATATGATCCAAAATAATTATGAGAATGTCCTTTTTGCAATGCTGTAAATTTAGTTTGCCAAAGATACTTTAGTCTTAGAGTTCTAACAAGTGTAAAATTTTACTAAAAACCAGAACCTAAAACGCCGAAAATTAACAGATATTAAAATATACACACCTCTTAGTTAAATTTAGGTAAATTGGATTTTCTTTAATAAAATTATTAGTGATCTGGTCGTATCTTTGAAAAAAAAGAAAAAGATTATGAAGAAGTATACAGTGTTGTTCTTAGTTTTAGCAGTAATTACCGGTCTAGTTGGGTTTACAGGATTGCGTTTTGCTGGTATTGAAGTGATTCGTGTAGCGTGTCTTATAACAGCAGACCTGTTTATTATTTCTTTAATGGCTAAGTTTTTCTTCCCAGAAAAGAAACTAAGACTACAGAGAATAAAAAGGGAATAGAATTTGCATATGCAAAGGATTTAAGCTTTCACGTAAGTGAAGGCTTTTTTTATGCTTTCAATTTAAAAACAAAGTATATTTACTAGATAATCGAGAATAAATATTTTGAGGCTTGCCGTGCGGTAGTTTACTAAAAAGAGACAAGTTTTAATTTGCTCCTTAGTTATGAGGATATATTAAATTTTCGTGATACTAAAAAAATTGAATACACCTATGTATAAACAAACTCTTATCTGCTTTTTTGCATTGCTATGCTCTTCAGTTGTTTTAGCTCAGGAAATAAGATTGCAAAAAGGTAATGTAACCGATAATGTAAGAATTAGCGATTCTACAGATGCAACTTATGCAGTATATCTTCCGCAGTCATATAATATGAAGAAACCAGCTCCTGTCATTTTTGTATTAGATCCAGACGGGAACGGAAGAGAAGCGGTACAACTGTTTAGGCAAACTGCAGAAGATCAAAATTATGTGATTGCCGCGAGCAATCAGAAAATTGAAAGCGATTCTTTACAAGATGATATTTTAAAATCAGTTCAGTTTATGAATGGTTTTTATCGAACCATTAAAGTAGATCCTAATTTATTGTATATCGCCGGTATCAATAAGGGAGCCGAAATCGCTTCAGCTTTGCCGCTTATCAATGAAAGGGTATCTGGCGTTTTAGCGATCAATAAAACCTGGATAAACGGAAAATTTATCGAAAACCGAAAGAAACCTTATGTTTTTTCAGCAATAATGGGAACAAGGGATTATTCAAGATTTGGGATGCTCGATGTTGTAGATTACCTGTACGGTGAAGATTTTCCTACTGAAATAAATTATTACGAGGGAGGGCCAAAATCCTGGCCAGATACCTTCACATTGAACAATGCTGTATCAAAATTTACTCTTGAAGCTATGCAAAATGGGGAAAGACCAAAAAATGATACGATCATCAATACGGTTTTTCAGAATGAAATTAAGACTATTAAGGTTTTAGCGAGAAACGGTTCTTATTATATTGCATTTCTACAGGTGAAAAAAGCTGAAGATAAATTTGATGATTTTGATCGTTTTGATGACCAGTTAAAAGAATTAAAACGAAGTATTAGAAGGAATAGAGAATTTAAACAGCAGCGTAGAAAATGGTATGATGTAAAAGAGGAGGAAGCTTTTCAAAAAGAAGATTATGCACATTTCCTGGAAATGGATATTTTTACTACCAATTTTGAAAACATTGGCTGGTGGGCAGAGCAGGTAGATAATTTAAATGCGGGGCAGCAACAAAAAAATCTTATTGAAAGAAATATGGCTTATCGTCTGGAAGGTTACTTAAAGGATCTTGTAGATGGAAATTATAAAAATGTAATGGCCTCTAATGCTGCTATCGACGCAAAGGTCTTTGTTTCGATCTTAAAAACCATTACAGATAAAGAGGCTCCAGAAGGTTATTTGAGTATTATCGAGCTTGCAGGTCACGATGGTGATGCTGAAACTGCCATGTTATACCTTGAAGATTTGCTGAAGACCGGTTATAAAGATTTTGAAAAAATATATGGTTTAGAAGGTATTTTGGACCTGCAAATGAGTACCGAGTTTAACCTGCTCATTGAAGAATACGGTGGGGAAGCAAAATATATTATTTTTGATTCTGAAAAAGATACTGAAGAAGCAGAAGCTACACAAACCAATTAGTATAACAGAAAATTATCAATGAAAACCTACATTTCCAGCTTTATATTTTTATTTATTTCTTTTCTGAATTTTGGGCAAAATGCCGATAAAGAAAAGGTTGAAAAGATTAAGGAATTTCAGAAACATTTAAACGAAGAGTACAAGGATCCAGAAGAATCACCTTTATCTGTTGAAGATCGCCTAGCCTTCACTGGGCATGACTTCTTTGAGATCGATACTTCATTTACAGTCGAAGCTGAATTTGTAAGAACTCCGTATGAAACTACATTTAGAATGCAAACATCTTCAGATAGACAGCCAGTTTATGTAAAATATGCCGACTTATATTTTACCTTAAAAGGTGAAAAACAGAAATTAGCTGTTTATCAAAGTCAGTCTTTGAAAACCGATCCACAATATTATGATTATCTGTTTTTGCCTTTTACAGATCTTACAAATGGTGATAGTACTTATGGGGGAGGATGATATATAGATCTAAGAATTCCTGAAGAAGGAGTAAAAAAGATCACTTTAGATTTTAATCAGGCTTACAATCCATATTGTGCCTATAGCGGTGGGTATTCCTGTCCTGTTCCTCCTGCTGAGAATAACCTTGATGCGGCTATAACAGCAGGAGTAAAAACTTATGCTAAATAAGTATCACAGACAGGTGCATAATAAGAATTTGAGAATATAAGGAGATAGGTTTATTATGCATTTAATTAAAAAATTGGTTAGCTAGTTGTCGATTTTTGATTGTTAGAATGAGTAAATCGCTGCAACTAAAAATGATGATAAATTATCCTGCATCATAAGATCTGAATCCATAAATGGCGCAGCACCATCTACGCTGTCTAATCTTAGTTCTGGTTTTATCATTAAATTTCCATAAGTATAGCTTCCGGTTAATGTAAAAGCTGTTGTATTAGTGTCGGCTCCGTAAACTGGACCTCCATCAGCTAATTCATTAAAATATTCAGCTCTTAATCCAATAGCAAAGCTATCTGAGGTACTCAACTGAGGATAGATAGCAGCACCTGCAAATCCTTCACCATCTGTAGTTTGGTATGTACCATTAAATCCTAAATAGAAGGTATCGCTTAGATCCCATCCTGTGGTTAGATCAACTTGAAATAACTCATCATCAGATAACCACTGTTCTCCATAAATTAAGTTTAAGTAAGCACTACCAGCGTCATTAGCATATCCTAATTGTCCACCAAAAGTATACTTCCCAACCGGGTTAAATTCAGTATAATCTGTTGGATTCATTACTGCCAACATCGCACTCCAGTTTTCATCTATGGTAAAATCTGCCTTTAAACCTGTATGAGAAAATGGTCCATAGGAAAACATATAAGAAGTAGAATAGTTAAAGTTGGCAGCCGGAGAAATAACCTCGTAACCAAGGAAAGTGTTAAAATTACCAAAGGTTAATCTTACATTATCGCTAAGGTTATAATACATATATAATTGGTTTACGATCGCAGCAGAACCTGTAGATAAGAATACGGCATCTTCACCGCGAGGACCAAAAACAAGATCGGCAACAAAACCAACTTTATCACCTTCGTATCCCATGATTACATTGGCCATCCCAATCGCAAATCCTGGATCGTTAGCAAAAGATGTTGCAGGAGCCGCAGCATAATACATTGGATCCTCATTGGCATCGTACTCTGTTTTGTTTAATCCGTTAAAATTGGTTCTGAAATAAGCATCTACAGTACCTGAGATACTAAAAGGACTTTCGTCATCTTCCTGAGCCTGTACATCTAGATTTAATAAGGCTATGATTGAAAATACTACAAAAAGTCGGATATTTGCAAAAGTGAATTTTGACATGTTTACATGATTTAGTTTGTTCGACAAAAAATGAATTAATAGTAAGCAGTAAGAAAAATTCATAGTTTAGGAGCACTCCGCCAAGTGCTCCTTTTTTATTTTTCAGACTGTAATAGTAAACGTGTGTGCTTGTTATGTTTTGATAATGGAAGAGAAGTTCTTATTTATCTCTACCAAATTCTGGGTAAGAATCGATACCATGCTCGTGGATATCTAATCCATCAAGTTCTTCTTTCTCGGTAACTCTTAATCCCATTACTGCTTTAAGAATAGAAAGTACTATAAAAGTTGTGATCATAGCCCATCCGCCAATGGCAACCACACCTATAGCCTGTACTCCAAGCTGTCCAAATCCGCCTCCGTAAAGAAGTCCGCCATCTGTAGCAAAAACTCCTACAAGTAAAGTACCTACAGCACCAACTACACCGTGAACAGAAATGGCTCCAACTGGATCATCGATCTTAAGTACTTTGTCAATAAATTCGATAGAAAATACTACTACAATACCAGATACGATCCCGATGATAAAAGCACCCATAGGGTCTACAGCAGCACATCCTGCAGTGATACCTACAAGACCAGCCAATGCACCGTTAAGTGTCATAGAAATATCGGCTTTACCATATCTTATCCAGGTAAGGAATAATGCAACAACCGCTCCCGCAGCAGCAGCAAGGTTTGTTGTGATCACAATACCAGCGACATTGTTTGCGCTATCTCCAGAGATCGCAAGTTCAGATCCTGGATTAAAACCAAACCATCCTAACCATAAGATAAATACCCCAAGTGCACCATATAACATATTGTGACCAGGAAGTGCGTTAGACTTACCATCTGTATATTTACCAATACGAGGGCCTACTAAAGCAGCAGCTACAAGAGCAGCCCATCCACCAACAGAGTGAACAACTGTAGAACCAGCGAAATCAATAAATCCTAATCCGGTTAGCCAACCATCACCTTGCCACACCCAGTGACCAGAGATTGGATAAATAATAGTAGTTAATAATAAAGAGAAGATTAAATAAGTAGAGAATTTTGTTCTTTCTGCAATAGCACCAGATACGATGGTGGCTGCTGTAGCACAAAATACTGTTTGGAAGAATAAGTTATGCATGTCTTCACGAACATCATAAAATAAACTAGGTGTTCCAATAAAACTACCAATAGAATCTCCATACATAATAGTATACCCAATAGCCCAAAAAGCTAAAGAACCTACAGAAAGGTCCATGAGGTTTTTCATGATAATGTTCGAGGTGTTTTTTGCTCGCGTGAATCCAGCCTCGACAAGTGTAAATCCTGCCTGCATAAAGAACACCAGGATTCCACAAATCACAATCCACATTAAATCTAATACAGCATCTGTTTCCATAATAATTTCGTTATTTCAATGTTAGTTAATTATTTAAGGGAGTCTGTCCCTTTTTCTTTTGTACGTATACGGTAAGCTTCGTCTATCGTAGAAACGAATATTTTACCATCACCAACAGAACCTGTGTAGGCAGATTCTAAAATGGCATTTACAGTTTTGTCCAGGAATTCGTCTGAAACGATAATCGATAATTTTCGCCTTTGAATATCTGTAGTGCTGTAAGACACTCCACGATATACATGGCCTTGTTTCTCGTTTCCGACACCTGTAACATCCCAGTACGTAAAAAAGACAACCTCAGAGCTGTGCAAGGCTTTTTTTACTTCGTCAAATTTTGACTTTCTGATAATAGCTTCAATTTTCTTCATAAGAATTTCAGGTTTAGTGATTTAAAAGTATTAAAAATTCTTAAATAAAGTTAAAAAAGTAGGGGTTATGCCTAAAGAAATGTGAATATCAGAAAATTACCCCCTAAATGTTGTGGGGTGAATAATTAAAAAGTGAAAATAGAAGTTTTCGGTAGAAAGTTTTTAAACGCTTATTCCTAGAAATTGAAAGTATAATGTCAATTTTAGCTATATAATTTCTTAAAATTTTATTTCCGAAGAAATAAAATCTAAAGTCAACTTAATTTAACTGAAAATCTACTGGTTTTCAGTTAAAAAGAGGAGAATTAAGCACAAGCTTACATGAAATCTAAGTGTAATTATCAAATTGTTGGCTTGTCTTGGGTGGTATTTTTCAAGGAGGAATTCTAAGTATTGATTAATTAAGGTTTTTCTGAAAATTAATATCGAAATTGGCCAAAATCGATATAGATCAATTCAGGATTCTTTTCTAAATAGGATTTCAGGATTAATCTTCCTTAATAAATAAAATGAGTAATTAAAATATACAATATTATAATACAGGAATATAAATATTGGTTACCCAGTTCGCCGGGTTGGGAGTTTCTTTAGGATTGGTAAGATAAACTTCAAAAGGTTTAGTTTCCTGATTTACTTCTAAGCCGTTTTCCTCAATATATTGGTAGGCTTTATTCCAGGCTTCTTCAAGATTATCGTACTTTCCTTTCAGAACAGTTTTTAAAACCTTTTGGTTTGGCATATTACCGTTTAAAACATCTGCGTCTAATGGGGTAATCACTTCACTTGGTGTAAAATAACCTGCAGAGAAAATCGCAGATCCATTCGATTCGTTCCATTCATTATAAAGGACTATTGGATTCCCAATTCGTTCGATATTTTGCGCTTCCATAAAATTGGAAACCTGGGTGATCATTGGCTGCATTTTTTCGCTAACCTGAGAAATTTTAATGGCGGTTGTAGTATACATATAGTAACCGCCGCCATGATTTACAACTCCATCAACGCTTATATTATACTCATTCATTTTATTAGTGATCACCTCTTGCATCAAGCTAAGTCCTTTTTCTAATTTAGGGCGCATAATCTCTGTTAAGGACGCTTCAGATAAAAGAAAGGATAGTTTTTCTTTAAAGCTTTGCTTGCCTTCCATACCCCAGGTTACATTTGTCTGCCCATTTTCCAGGCTTTCAAATGTCCAATACATTTTGCTGGTCGCATTTGTAAAAGTATGTGGTAAAGTGATCTTTTGCGTAATATCTGTAAATGGCTTAGCTTCTATTGTTTCGATTTTAATATCGCCATCTTCGTCACTTTCTATTAAATAGCTGGCATTCTCACCCTGTACCTTATCACCATAATTTGTGATCACGTTTTCTGAATCCTGGTTCCAGGGATCCCAAAATTCCCAGTTTTCAAAATTATTTACTTCTTTAAAAACAATTTCCTGCGGGGCATTAAAAACCTGAGATTCCTCAAATTTATAATTTCCGTCTTTGGTTGCTACATAAATAGAACCGCCAATAAGTACAATAAGAATTAAAAAAAGTAAATATTTAAAAATCTTCATGGGCTTAGGGAATCACGATTATCGCTAATATAGTAAATAGAATATAAGCTTTTATTTTAAATATACCTTAATTACAAATAATAATAGGATAAAGGCAATAAAGCCAATTAACACATAAATACTGTTCTTATAGTATTTGCGATGTAGTTTAAGATCTTTTCTATACATAAAGATCATAACAATTATAAATGTTACTAAAAAAAGGCCGGCAAATACCCATTGTCCTGTGCTAAACATTTTGTCTATTTTTATGCAAATTTAAACGAATAAGCGAAGAAAGTAATGAAAAAAAGAATTGATGCGGTTACGCAATTTCATAATGCATTTGGATTAGGAGTAAGTGAGCAGCCACTGGCGAGTTTAGGAGAAGCAAAAAACAAATTGAGATTTGAATTAATGAAAGAAGAAAACGAGGAATATTTAGAAGCTGCGCAAAATAATGATCTTGTTGAAGTTGCCGATGCATTAGGCGATATGCTTTATATTTTATGCGGAACAATTATCGAGCATGGCATGCAACATAAAATCGAAGAGGTTTTTGACGAAATTCAGCGTAGTAATATGAGCAAGTTAGGCGCCGATGGAAAACCAATTTATAGAGAAGATGGTAAAGTTTTAAAGGGGCCAAACTATTTTAAACCTAATATTAGAGAGATCTTAGATAAATAATTTATCGGTACTCCAAAATATGCGGAGGTTCGTAACGGTATTGTTCTAAGTTGAATTGATTATCTGTATTCACATTAAAATCTAAAACGTTGCGACCTCTACCCGGCATATTTGGGAAAATCGCAAAGGATAAACGAATATTGTCGAAAACAAAATAATCGTTACTAATAATAAAACCAAGTCCGAATTTGGTATAAAGATCATTGCTGAAAAATGGTCGTGGTTCTGAGCCTACAAATCCGAGATCGAAATTAACAAACGGACTCATCCTAAAACCTAGCCAGCTGAAGGGAACATAAGATTGGGTCTGAAAATTAAAGACGAATTTCCTTGTTCCAAATACCTCGTGCGTGTCAAAACCATAAATACCATACTGCTCATTTAAAGTGATCCTGTCTCTAATAAAATCTTTGCGATTGATACCAACTACGATATTCGATTTTACGAACTGCCTGAAGAACCAGCTTCCTATTCTAAAAATAGGTGAAAAATAAGTGTTTTCTAATCTGAAGAGCGACTGTCTGGCTTCCTTTTCTAAAAAATAACTACCATAGCCAATATTAGTTGCCAGGTAGCCAAAATTTTTGATATAGTCTGAATAGGTTAGATCTACTCCCAGATAAAAATAATTCTGATTATCTGAGTTTCGCTGAATACCCGAGTTTATAAAATAGCTGTGACCAAGCGCAATATCTTCAATATCTCCATTTCTAAAAATATAGCGATCCCTGGTATAATTTATATTTCTAACTCCAACAGATCCAAGTAAAACATTGGTGTTCGAGAAATAAGCTACCGAGTCGATATGCTCTCCAGGCCTATCCAGGTAGTTTCTATTGGTGTAGCGGCCGGCTAGAATAAGGTTGGTTGGTAATTTTTCTTCAGAATCTTTATTGGCAATAGGAATAGCATATCCACCCCAAACATTAAAGTCTCGAAAATTTAGCGGTTCTCTTAGAAGCGTGTCCAAATCTTCATGATAAATTTGTTCTTCGTATAAAGTTTCTCTTACACTTACCTGTCCTGCCCATCGAGCATATGGCGAGTAGAAATCTCTATCGATACTCGCAAAATTCTCATAGGTGTCATCAACATCCAGATCTCTTAAAAATTCAGCATTAATATAGGTGTTGAATAAATTCTGGGCACGATACCCCACAGTATACCCGGTGCCAATTTCATCTTTATAACCTTTTTTATAAGCTAAAGTAGTACGATGGCCCAGGCCAAAACTATTATATTCTCGAATTCTTAATTCTCCTTTTCGGCTAGAGATATTACCATCTGCAGATAGACTCCAGCTATCTAATACATAGACATAAAGGTCTACCGCATTAGGATCGTCCTCTACAAGAACAGGGCGTATTAAAGTTCTTCGAATATAATTTTGTGCTCTTAAAACACGTTCAGATTCTAAAACTTCCAGCGAATCCATTTTAGAATTTTCTTTTACCAGCAACAAGCCCTTAACGGTAAATTCTTTGGTACGGGCGTGCAACACATTACCTATTTTCTGAATTTTTTGTTTGGGTTTTACAGCGGTATCTTTTTCACTATAACCAAAAGGATCTAAAGAAGTAATATGAATTTCACGTATAGTTTTCCCCTGGTATTTTGAAAAATCACGTTGTAATTGCTTTTCGATCTTTTTGGTAGCAGTTTTAGAATCTGCAGGATTTACAGGATCGAACATCAGATCGTAAAGCATCCTGGTAAACTTACTATTCTTTGTTTTTTCCTGAAGTTGTTTATAAAAATCACGATCCTTAGCCATTTGGATAGAATCACGAACAGGAAATCGCTGTAAACTGTCGTTTTGAGCAGATACTGAAAAACAGACGAAAAATAATATAAGTACACTGTATCTCAACCCAAATTCTATTTACTCGATATTCGAGGTTTTTTAAGGTCTTTTTTTCTGAAGTCAATTTGTGACAGACCTAAAAGTATCCAATTTTTTTGCTGTTTTAATTAGCGAAAATGATCGCACAGCAGCAAACAAACATATGTAATTTTTTTCAATACAAATATGTAGCCTTTGTTAAAGAAAGAACTTTTATGAAGCAAAAAATGCGCTGAAGATCAGCGCATTTTTCTATGATTTTAAAAGGTTTTTATTTTACCTCGTGTCTCCAACCAAATTTATCTTCTGCCTGGTTATATTGAATTTTTAGTAATCTGTCTTTAAAAGATTTTGACCAGGAATCTTCGATCGTTGGTAATTCGTATTTCTCACCTTTATATCCAAATCCTAGGATTGGAGTTACCACGGTAGCTGTACCAGATCCAAAAATTTCTTTTAGCTCGCCAGCCTTAGCAGCTTCGATAATTTCAGAAACCGTTATTCTTCTAATCTCTACGTCAATATTAGCATCTTTAGCAAGATCAATAATACTTTTTCTGGTTACACCATCTAGTATTCTGTCGCTAGTAGGAGCGGTCACTAATTTATCTCCAATTCTAAAGAAAACGTTCATTGTACCCGCTTCTTCCAGATATTCGTGGGTATTGGCGTCTGTCCAGATAATTTGCTGGAAACCTTCACTTTTAGCGATATCTGTTGGGAAAAACTGAGCACCGTAATTTCCGGCAGCTTTTGCATATCCAACACCGCCATCTGCAGCACGGCTATAATCTTCAGAAATTTTTACTCTAACTTCTCCGCTATAATAAGATTGCGCAGGAGAACATAAGATCATAAATTTATATTCGGTAGAAGGAGATGCAGATACACCAGCTTCAGTAGCGATCACAAAGGGGCGAATGTACATTGAGTTTCCAAAACCTTTTTGGATCCACTCACCATCTAATTTTAGTAATTCTTCTAGTCCGTTAAAAAAATGACCTTTAGGAAATTCTGGAATTGCAAGACGTTTGCTCGATTTATTTATACGTTCAAAGTTTTGTTCTGGTCTAAAAAGCCAAATTTTATCCTCGTCGTCTTTATACGCTTTCATTCCTTCGAAAACAGCCTGTCCGTAATGAAATACTTTTGCTGAAGGGTACATCTGTAAAGGTCCGTAAGGAACAATCTCAGGAGTTTGCCAGGAACCATCCTTATAATCACAAACCATCATATGATCGGTGTAGACTTTACCAAAGGTAAGGTTGCTAAAATCTGTTTCAGATAATTTAGAAGTAGATGTTTTTGTGATTTTTACTTTCGTTGCGATGTTTTCCATTGTGTGTTATTTAAGAGATTCAAATTTACCTAAATAAAAGTAAATTTAAAATCTAAAGTTTTGGTAATTTTGGGAAATACAAGCAATAATCAATCAAAATTAACCATGAAAAAAATAATGTATTCAGCATTATTATGCTGCGCGCTTTTAAGCTGCAAGAATTCCGAAGAAAATAAAGAAGAAGAAACAGTAAAAACAGAAGAAGCTGAAACTAGCAATAAAGATATGGCCTATGCTTCTTTTGGAGAAGAGATCACTGCAGAAGGTGCTTTAGATGCTGCAACTATAGCCGAGCGTTACGAAAGTTTGAAGCCTGGCGACACTATTTCTACCAGTTTTGTTTCTACCGTAAATTCGGTTTGTAAAATGAAAGGCTGTTGGATGAATTTGGAGATTCCTGGTGATGAAGACGTAAGCGTAAAATTTAAAGACTACGGCTTTTTTGTGCCTAAAGACATCGAAGGAAAAGAAGTGGTAGTTGAAGGAAAAGCTTTTCTTAAAGAAGTATCTGTAGAAGACCAAAAGCATTTTGCTGAAGATGCCGGGAAATCTGAAGAGGAGATCGCAGCTATTACAGAGCCAAAGCAAGAACTTGCATTTTTAGCTAACGGCGTACTTTTAAAACAATAATTTTTGGAACGAAAGATCATTAAAACCGGTGACGGTTCGGCTACGATTCATATTCCCGAGTGGAATGAGCAATACCATTCTAAGCATGGTGCTTTACAAGAAGCAATGCATGTGTTTATAAAAATGGGGCTGGATTTTACGATTGCTGAATTTAATAAATCTGAACTTTCTATTTTAGAGATTGGATTTGGAACCGGTTTAAATGCGTTACTTACCGCCTTCTACGGAAGCACGGTTAAAATAGATTATACTGGTGTTGAAGCCTATCCTGTTAAACCTGAAGAATTAGAAGTTTTAGATTATGCTTCAGTGTTACCAGATTTTGATACTGCAGAAGCTGTTTTTAATAAAATGCACCAGATAGATTGGGAAAAATCTGCTGCTATAACATCTAATTTCAGTTTAAAGAAACAGGAGAAAACTTTTCAGGAGATCGAGGATCAAGATACTTTCGATCTTATTTATTTTGATGCTTTTGGTGCACGAGTTCAACCAGAATTATGGACAGAAGATATTTTTCTTAAAATGTATAATTCTTTAAAAATCAATGGTGTTTTAGTTACTTATGCCGCGAAAGGAAGTGTGAGAAGAGCGATGCAGACTGTTGGGTTTACTGTAGAGCGACTGCCTGGCCCACCGGGAAAAAGAGAAATGTTAAGAGCCGTTAAAAAATAGGTTCTACAGCTGTTAAACCTCGCTAAAAAAATTATCCAGAACCTACTTTAGACTTATCTTCAAAAGAAAAAAATGCGGGTATTAATTACTGGAGCAACCGGACTAATTGGGTCAAAAATTTCAGCATTATGCCACGAAAAAGGCATAGATGTAAATTATCTTACCACTAGTAAAGATAAAATTCAGCATAAAGATCATTATCGAGGTTTTTTGTGGAATCCTCAAAACAAGGAGATCGATACGCGAGCGATAGAGAATGTAGATGCGATCATTAATCTTGTAGGTGCGAGCATTGCACAACGCTGGACGAGTGAAAACAAACGAAAGATCTTAAATAGCAGGGTAGAAAGTACCAACCTTTTATTTGATACTTTATCTAAGAACGATCACCAGATCAAGCAATTTATCTCGGCAAGTGCAATTGGTGTTTATCCAAGTAGCTTACAAAAGCTTTATTTTGAAGACGAAGAAAGTGTTGACGATTCTTTTGTAGGTAAGGTTGTGGTAAAATGGGAAAGTGCTGTAAACAATTTTAAGGATTTAGGTTTAAAAGTATCGAAAATCAGGATCGGTTTGGTAATGGCCCAAAATGGTGGGATGTTAGAGAAATTAAAAGAACCGGTTAACTTTAATATCGGCGCACCTCTAGGTAGTGGAAAGCAATGGCAATCCTGGATTCATATTAAAGACCTTACTCAAATTTTTCTTCATGTATTAGAAAATCAGTTAGAAGGTAACTATAATGGAGTAGCACCAAACCCTGTTACTAATAAAGAAATGACTAAAGAAGTTGCTAATCAATTAGGAAAACCTCTTTGGTTACCTAATGTTCCTAAGTTTGCGCTTAAAGCCGCTTTTGGTGAAATGTCGACACTTTTATTATCGAGTCAGTTGGTAAGTAGTAAGAAAATTGAACAGCAAGGTTATCATTTTGAATATGTTCATCTAAAACCTGCGCTAGAAGATTTATTATAAGACTTTGTAATTATTGAAAATAAAAAAAGCCGGCGATTAGCCGGCTTTTTTCGTATCCATTAAAAAATGAATTAAGCTTTTTTAGTCGCTTTAATGTCTAATTTTAAAGTGATATCATCATAGATAAAGTTATCACCTAAACTATCAAATACAGATTTAGACCCGTAGTTTACGTTCCAGTTGGTACGATCGATAGTAAATTCTTCACTAGAAATTTCGTAACTGTCATCAGTTTTGTTGATAGATACAGGGAAAGAAATGTTCTTAGTTTCTTCTTTAATAGTAAGGTTACCAGATAACATCATTTCACCTTCTTCTTCAGAAATTCCAGTTACTTCGAAAGTAGCTTCAGGATATTCGTTTACATTAAAGAAATCTCCTTCTTTACCTTCTACAGTTCCCATTAAGTGAGCTTCAAGACTTTTCTTGTCATCACCTTCAAGATCTGTAACTTCGATAGACATCATGTCGATAGTGAAATCTCCACTTTCAACTACACTATCATTTGCCATAAAAGTACCTTCAGAAACTTTAATCGTTCCTGAATGTTGTCCTGCAGGTTTTTTACCGATCCAGCTAATTGTAGAAGCAGTAGTATCAACAACGTATTCCATAGACTCTGCTGTAGCTTCAGCAACTTCTTTAGCATCTTCAGCTTCGCTTTCGTGACCGCTGTTATTTTTACAACTTCCTAAACCTACGATAAGGCTTAATGCCATAAATCCTTTTAAAATGTTTTTTTTCATCTTGTTGAAATTTAGTTTTTTTGCAATTTGGTTGAGCGACAAATGTAATATGAAATATATTTTTTTGTACTAAAATAATATTAAAAATAATCGGTGACATTTTGACACAACGCTAGGCTTGGCAATAAATTTGACTATGCTAAAGCATCAAAAAATTGATATAAGACAATGACAAAGAAAGCTAACGATAAAAATCAGGATTCTGTAAAAGATCAGGTAGAAGAAAATATCGATAAGGCAATCGATGAGGTAGAAAAAGAGAAAGCTGAAATGCCTGAGGATAAAGAGCAAGCAGATGAAGAGGTTTCAGAAAGTGATCAACTTAAAGAAGACCTTCAAAAGGAAAAAGATAAATTCTTGCGTCTTTTTGCTGAATTTGAGAATTATAAAAAGCGAACTTCTAAAGAACGCATCGAGTTATTTAAAACTGCCAACCAGGAAGTTATGCTTGCTATGTTGCCAGTTTTAGATGATTTTGACAGGGCTTTAGTTGAAATTAGAAAAACTGAAGATAAAAACCTTTTAAAAGGAGTAGAGCTAATACATACTAAGTTTAGCGAGACTCTTAAAAATAAAGGTTTAGAACCAGTAGAAGTTGAAAGTGGAGATACTTTTGATGCTGATATTCATGAGGCAATTACGCAAATTCCTGCTCCTACAGAGGATCTTAAAGGTAAGATCGTAGATGTAGTAGAGCGAGGATATAAATTAGGAGAACGTATTATTCGTTATCCAAAGGTTGTTACTGGTAAGTAAGGAGTACAACTTTTAAAAAGCAAACTAAACCATGAAAGAGGATTATTACGAAATATTAGGTATAAGCAAAGGTGCTTCGGCAGCTGAAATTAAGAAAGCCTATCGAAAGATGGCGATCAAATATCACCCAGATAAAAATCCTGGGGATTCAGAAGCCGAGAATAAATTTAAAAAAGCAGCGGAAGCTTACGAGGTATTAGGAAACGAAGAAAAAAGAGCCAAATACGATCGTTTTGGACATCAGGCCTTCGAAGGAGGCGGCTTTGGTGGCGGCGGTGGCATGAATATGGACGACATATTCAGTCAGTTTGGTGACATCTTTGGTGGCGGCTTTGGCGGCGGATTCTCAGGTTTCGGTGGCTTTGGTGGTGGCGGTCAGCGTCGCGCAAAAGGAAGTAACCTCAGGATTCGTGTTTCTCTAACCTTAGAAGAAATTGCTAACGGTGTAGAGAAAAAGATTAAAGTAAAACGTAAAGTACAGGCGGCAGGGACCACATACAAAACTTGTTCTACCTGTAAAGGTACTGGGCAGGTAACTCGTGTTACTAATACTATTTTAGGTAGAATGCAAACTGCTTCACCATGTACAACCTGTGGTGGTAGTGGGCAAATGATCGATCAAAAGCCTGCAGATGCAGATGCGCAGGGATTAAAAGTTCAGGAAGAAACCGTATCTATCAAAATACCTGCAGGGGTAGAAGATGGGATGCAGTTAAAAGTTTCAGGTAAAGGAAACGAAGCGCCTGGAAACGGAATTCCGGGAGATCTTTTGGTAGCTATCGAAGAAAAAGCGCATGAAAGCTTACAAAGAGAGGGAGACAATCTACATTATGATCTTTATGTAAGTATTTCTGAAGCAGCACTTGGAGCTTCTAAGGAAATCCAAACCGTAAACGGTAAAGTGAGAATTAAGATCGAGCCGGGTGTGCAATCTGGTAAGATTTTAAGACTTAGAGGTAAAGGTGTAAGTAGTTTAAATGGATATGGTAAAGGAGATTTACTTGTTCATGTAAATGTTTGGACACCAAAAACCTTAACTAAAGAACAAAAAGAATTTTTCGAGAAGATGGCTACTGACGAGAACTTTCAGCCGAATCCCGAAAAAAGTGATAAGTCATTTTTTGAAAAAGTTAAAGATATGTTTTCTTAGAATCTTCATTTTAAGAAAAAATTTATATATTTGATTCTCACTAAGACTTTTAGTGATAATTTTTCTTTTTCATAGCAATTTTTTTCCCATCCTTAATCAAATTAAGGGTGGGTTTTGTTTTTTAACAAACTCGTTAAACCTTCTATAAACTAAGTTTAAACTGCTTGTCTTCAGTATATTTCTTTAGTAATTTTCGAAAAAACAAAAATGAAAATTATGAAAAAGAAGAGTTTAATTTTATCTATGCTAATTGGATTATTTACCGCAATTTCATTCGCTCAAGACAGTGAATACTTCGATGATCTAGCAGATACTAAAGATTACACAGCCGTAGAATTAGCAAAACATGAAAGTGATTTTTCAATCTTTCTTGAATTTTTAGAAGCATCTGGATTAGATACTTCTGTAGAATATGCAGATGGATTTACCATTTTTATGCCAACCAACGAGGCATTTGGAGAGATGGAAGTGGAAAAGCTATCTAAATTAACCAATCCAGATAACAAGATGAAACTGGTAGAATTTGTAAAACATTATATAGTGCCAGAAAAAGTACTTAAAAATCAATTTAATAGTTCTCAGGTAATTACTGTTTCTGAAGATGAATCGATCAAGATAAATACCGAAATGAACGGACAAAGTGTAGATGTTGGAGGTGCAAATATCATTGAAAGTGATATCGAAACTAAAAACGGAATCGTTCACGTGATCGACCAATTAATAACTCCTACAAATTATTTTGCAAGTAGTTATTAATCAATAAAAACATCAAATCCCTGAGAGGCTTCCTAATTTTGGAAGCCTTTTTTTGTGTCTTATACTGAAATTATAAATATTAAGTACCAATTTTTAAGTCTGTACTAGGATTTGAATATCTTTACACCTCTAAAATTTTTTTATGGAAAATCTTTTGGTTGCAGAGAACATCTATAAACGATTTGGAGGTTATACTGCACTAAATAATGTATCGATCACCATCCCAAAAGGAAGTGTCTTTGGTTTGTTAGGGCCAAATGGCGCCGGTAAGACCACATTTATTAGGATTATTAATCAAATTACGATGCCAGATGAGGGCAAAGTATATCTTGATGGTAAACCTTTACATCCAGAAGATATTAGACATATTGGTTACCTTCCAGAAGAGCGCGGCCTATACAAGTCGATGAAAGTAGGAGAGCAGGCAATGTATTTGGCCAGGTTAAAGGGACTTTCTAAAGCTGAAGCTAAAGAACGACTTAAATATTGGTTTGAAAAATTAGATATAACCGATTGGTGGGATAAGAGGATCCAGGAACTGTCTAAAGGGATGGCTCAAAAAGTACAGTTTGTGATCACAGTTTTACACGATCCCAAATTGTTGATTTTTGATGAACCTTTTAGTGGTTTCGACCCGGTAAATGCGAGTATCATAAAACGTGAAATTTTAGAACTAAAAGAAAAGGGGGCAACCATTTTGTTTTCTACACATCGCATGGAAAGTGTCGAAGAGCTTTGCGATTATATGGCGCTTATCAATAAATCGAACAAATTATTAGACGGTAAGGTTTCTGAAATTAAAAAGGAATATAAAAGCAATACTTTTGAAGTTGGTCTGGAAAGTGAGAACGAAGTAGCTTTACTCGCAGAACTTCAGGAGAAATTTAAAGTAGGAAAGGCTCAATTTAAGAGTATAAACGATGATCTTAAAGTAAGCATTCAGCTTCAGCCACACGAAAACCCAAATGATCTTATTCAGTATTTATTAAACAGGGCAAAGATCAATCATTTTGTAGAAGTAATTCCTTCAGTAAACGATATTTTCATTAAAACGGTTACTCATAATGCGTAGTTTAAAACTTATCATTCAGCGAGAATATTTAGCAAGAGTACGTAACAAGACTTTTATTATAATGACATTTCTTAGTCCGATTATTTTGGTAGGAATGTTTGCTTTAATCGCTTATTTAAGTATGCTGAATAGCAGCGAACAGCATATCATTGGGTTCCATGATGAAACCGGTCTTTTTTTGAAAGAATTTCAGGATGATGAAAACCTTCAGTATTTAAACTTTTCTGATAAGTCTTTAGATGAAGCCAAAAAAATTGTTCGTGAAAATGAATATTATGGGCTTATACATATTCCTGATGCAGATAATAACTACGATCTCACTGGAAAAGTTCAGTTTTTTGGTGAAGAGTCTCCCGGATTGGGAACGGTACAGAATATAGAAAAGATCATTTCTAATAAATTACAGCGCAACGAGTTGATCGAACGTGGAATAGATGTGGCTCAGATCGATTCTGCTAAGACAAGTGTAGATGTCCAAATTCAGAATTTTTCTGGAGAGACCACATCAAAAATGGCTAATTATCTTAGAATGTTTTTTGGTGGTGCAGCGGGTTATTTATTAATGATGTTTATTATCATTTATGGTAATATGGTAATGCGTTCTGTGATCGAAGAGAAAACTAATCGAATTATCGAAATTATAGTTTCTTCGGTAAAGCCCATTCAGCTAATGCTAGGAAAAGTAATTGGTACTTCGTTGGCAGGAATCACACAATTCACAGTTTGGGTTATTTTAGGCGGAATTTTATACACTCTCGCCGGTCTATATTTTGGAGTAGATCTTATGAATGCGCAACCGGGACAAGTTGAAGTAGAACAACTAAATATTCCTGAAGTTAATCAATTAGTAACAGATGTGCTTAATTTGCCAATTTTTAGTCTAATTGTATATTTTCTAATATACTTTTTAGGAGGATACTTTTTGTATAGTGCCATTTATGCTTCAATTGGGGCTGCCGTAGATAGCGAGACCGATACTCAGCAATTTATGCTTCCGGTGATACTACCTTTAATGTTGGGAATCTATGTAGGATTTTTTGCTGTGATCGAAAATCCACACGGTACTATAAGTACGATTTTCTCAATGATTCCTTTAACTTCTCCTATAGTTATGTTAATGCGTATCCCATTTGGGGTGCCTTGGTGGGAAATTTCCCTTTCTATTCTTATATTGCTGTGCACCAATACGGCTGTGGTATGGCTTGCCGCTAAAATTTACCGTGTTGGTATTTTAATGTACGGTAAGAAAGCTAGTTATAAAGAGATTTATAAGTGGCTTAAATATTAGAATGCAAAACGATACAGCGAATCAAATTTCAGAAGTAATAGAGCAGGACATCTGGGGAAATATCCAGACATTTTTAGATTTTACCCTGCTTACGCAGCCATTTAAGCTAACCGTTGGGATAGTTTTACTGGTGATCTTCGTATTTATTCTAACTTCTGTTGTACTAAGACTTGTACGTAATTTTATTGCAAGCAAACTTTTAAACGAGGATAAACTAAAGTTTATAAGTGCTTTTAAGTTTGTAAAGTATATCGTTTATCTTATTGTAATCCTAATTACCTTAAGTTCTAGCGGTGTAGATATTTCAATCTTGCTAACTGCTTCAGCAGCACTATTTGTTGGTGTAGGTTTGGCATTGCAGGAATTATTTCAGGATATCATCGGCGGAATTTTCATCATTTTAGATAAGTCCCTATTAGTAGGCGATATTATCGAAATTGATAATAAGGTTGCAAGGGTTTTCGAAATTAAACTTAGAACCACGCGTGCACTTACCAGGGATGATAAGGTAATGATCATTCCTAACCATAAATTTATAAGTGACACGGTATATAATTATACACAAAACCACCGTATTACCAGAGAATGTGTGAATGTTGGTGTAGCTTATGGTAGTGATACTCAAAAAGTAAGAGAACTACTTCTAGATTGTGTAGCGAGACAAAAAGGAGTGCTTAAAAATCCAAAACCATTCGTTTTATTTGAAGATTTTGGTGATTCAGCTTTATTGTTTGGTGTGTATTTTTACATAGGAGATAGTTTTACAGACCCCAAGATAAAAAGTGAACTACGTTTTAAGATCGACGATAGTTTTAGACAAAATGGTATAAGTATTCCATTCCCACAAAGAGATCTGCATATTATTAATACTCCAAATCAACCAAAAACCGACTAGTATGAAGGACGCTTCTAAAAGTATTTTAGTGCTATTGCTTTTTCTTTTTTTTGGAATTTCAGCAAACTCACAGTTAACAGATTTAGCCAGGGTAGAATTTACTTACTTCCCACAATCTGATTCTGATAATTCTTTTAGAAGGTTTCGAACTTTTTTGAACTTCCCTATAAAATTAAAAAAAGAAGGTTCGTACCTGGTACCGGGAGTTGAATATAGAAATGTTCATTTTAAATTTTATGATGATACTTCTTTTGAAACACTCCATTTAGATAGATTTCAATCTTTCACGGCAACGCTGGGGTATGTTTTTCATCTAAGCAATGATTGGCGAGTTGGGATTCAAACTGGCGCAAAAGCTGCCTCAAACTTTTCTACGAACGAATTACTTAAGGATGATATTTTATACGAAGGGGCTGTATTTTTTATCAAGATAAAGAATGGGGAAGAGGTGCTTAAGCCTACACGTATGATCTTTGGTTTACATTATTCAACAACTTCAGGATTCCCATTTCCATTGCCAGTTGCTCATTATTACAAAAAGTTTCATCCCCAATGGTCGTATATGGTTGGAGTTCCTAAAACTAACTTAAAATATCACGCTAACGACCGTAATGTTCTTCAGGCTTTTGTAACTTTAGATGGCTTTTATGCTAATGTTCAGGATAATTTTAATATAACGCCAACGGTTCCAAATAGTACGAATCTTGCAGATAGTATGTCTATGACCGTTGTGCTGGCTGGTTTAGGTTACGAGTATAGTTTTACTGAACATTTAGGACTTTATGTCTATGCCGGCCATACAATTATGAATGATATTCGTTTACGCGATAAAGATAGAAATGATGTTTACACGATAAATTCAGTGAATACATTTTATGCGCGTGGCGGACTTAAATTTAGTGTGTTTTAATGTCTAAAATATTATTAATAGAAGATGAAGCAGCCATTAGAAGGGTGCTCGTTAAGATTCTAAACGAAGAAAATAAAGAGTATAATGTAACCGAAGCCGAAGATGGTCTTGTGGGTATGGAATTGATCAAAAAAGAAGATTTCGATCTTGTTCTCTGTGATATTAAAATGCCTAAAATGGATGGTGTAGAGGTTTTGGAAGCAACCAATAAAATTAAACCAGAGATTCCTTTTGTAATGATCTCTGGGCATGGCGATCTGGATACCGCCGTTCAAACTATGAGAATGGGTGCTTTCGACTATATTTCTAAACCACCAGATCTAAATAGATTACTGAATGCGGTTCGCAATGCTTTAGACCGAAAACAATTGGTGCAGGAAAATGCCAGACTTAAAAAGAAAGTAGGCAAGAATTTTCAGATGATTGGTGAATCTGAAGAGATCAACAGAATTAAAGAGATCATCGAAAAGGTGGCACCAACAGATGCTAGAGTTTTGGTGACAGGAGCAAACGGTACAGGTAAAGAATTAGTCGCCCATTGGATCCATCAAAAAAGTGAACGTTCTAAAGGACCAATGATAGAAGTGAATTGTGCTGCAATTCCTTCAGAGTTGATCGAAAGTGAACTTTTTGGGCATGTTAAGGGAGCATTTACTTCAGCAAATAAGGATAGGGCAGGTAAGTTTGAAGCGGCGAATGGTGGAACTATCTTTCTAGACGAAATAGGGGATATGAGCCTTTCTGCACAGGCTAAAGTTCTAAGAGCCTTACAAGAAAATAAAATATCGCGTGTAGGTAGCGATAAAGATATCAAAGTAGATGTTCGTGTGGTTGCTGCAACGAATAAAGATCTAAAGCAGGAGATTGAAGATAAAAAGTTCAGAGAAGATTTATACCACCGTCTTGCTGTGATCTTAATAGAAGTACCTTCTCTAAATGAGCGTAAAAATGATATCCCTCTTTTAGTAGAATACTTCGCAGAAAAGATCGCTAAAGAGCAGGGTACTAATAAGAAATCATTTACGAATGAAGCCCTTAATTTACTAAAAGAATATAACTGGACAGGAAATATTAGGGAGTTGCGTAATGTTGTAGAGCGTTTACTAATTCTTGGTGGTAGTGAGATCACAGATGAGGATGTAAGCCTATTTGCCAGCAAAGTTTAAAAAAAGGATATCGAAAATAAAAAAAAGCCGAATCGTAAGATTCAGCTTTTTTTATTGGCACCGCCTGAGGATATAATACTCCGAGGCTTGCCTCGAATTTAAAAAATTGTTTCTAGTGAATGCCTCATGGGCTTGCCCAAAGGTAGTTTACTCTTTGTATTTATTAATTACAAGCCATCTATTGCCAGCGCTTAAAATGGTGAGTACCGTTCCGCTTTCAATATTACTTACGGTGCTATTGGTTGTAACATCAAAAAGATCATCACCATTTACAAACGACAAAGGTTTATCTGAAGTAGTAGACCAACATACTAAAATAATTGTTCTGCCTCTATTCTCTGAAGCATCTGGCACCTGCACCGAACTAAGATTATTATTAATTCTTAGCGAACCAAGATGATCTTCAATAGTGAATGTTCCGGTGCTACTGGTTGAGGATACATAAGGAAAATAAGTGGTTGGACTCCATCGCATCAATCCGTTTTCGCCTAAGCTTAGTACCATGTCTTCAATACCTCTTTGCGAAGGAAAAATATATTCGGTAGAAGGATCTAATCCAATCCCTAACCTACCTGCAAAATAACCGGCAAAAACATTGGCCGTGCTATTACCTTCTGCAAAGCCATAAATAGCATAAATATTTCCTTGTGCTGTGGAACTTCCAATTTCAGAATACATCCCAAAATTATCACTATTGGCACCATAAGTTCTACCTACTCGATTAAAGAATCCGTAGATGTCATTGGTGCCTGTGTTTTGAAAAGTCTCATTGAAAATACCGTAATGAATTCCGGAGCCAGTTCCGTTCACGTTATTTTTAATTCCGTATTTCGTTCCGTTAGTAGAACTTCTGTTCGTGTTTTCTATACCGTAGGTGGTTCTGGCATTGGTTTCTGAATTCTGATTATCGATCTCCAAACCTTTTTGGGTTTCATCATCATTTTCGTCTACTTCGACCTGGATCTTAGATTCAATATCATCTGTACCTATACCAATATTACCATCTCTGTAAATAGCAGATTCGATATTTTGAGGGGAGTTTTCTGTATCTATTTCGTGAAAATTTGCTTCAGATGAGTTTCCTTCTATAGGTAACCATAAGGATTCTTCGGCATTCCAGAAATAAAATCCCTGTGAAAAATCATCAATATCATGGTCCAAATAAACCATCATTCCGTTTTGTTCATCGGTTGGATCTTCAGACGGAAATTTCGAAATACGTGGAATCAAAATTCCGTCGCTATTAGAGGGATCATCAGGATCTGAGCTAACAATATCTAAAGTAGCCTTTGGATTTTCAGTGTTAATTCCCACCTGCGCATTTACAAGCAGGCTAAAATAGAAAATCGATAAAATTGAGATAAAAGTTTTCATAGGCATCTAGTTTTAGATTGCTTAGAAAACTAAGGGTTTCGGGGTGTAGTAATAATTATAAATTTAAAACCTAAAACCCTGTAAATCAATATTTTAAAAGTTAATTATATGGTAATCTTTGATAAACTTATGCCAATTCTTTTAATTTATCCTGTAAAATCTTGATCTCATCACGTAATCTTGCTGCCTCCATAAAATCTAGTTCTTTAGCTGCAGTTTCCATTGATTTACGCTTTTCTTTTATTTTTTTATCGATCTGAGGTTTGGTTAGGTAAGCACCTTCTTCTTCCGCAGCCTGCATTGGAGGTTTGTTATCACCTTCAAAGATCTCAAGTTTTTTCTTTACCAAAGTAGAGGTCTCTAGTTTTTTAACCAGAGGTTTTGGCGTGATATTATGCTTTTTGTTGTAATTCATCTGCTTGGTTCGGCGATATTCGGTTTCATCCATGGTTTTTTGCATACTGTCAGTAATTTTGTCAGCATACAAAATGGCTTTCCCTTCAACGTTTCTTGCTGCACGACCAATGGTTTGCGTAAGTGAACGGTTACTTCTCAAAAATCCTTCCTTATCAGCATCGATAATAGCCACAAGTGAAACCTCTGGTAGATCCAGACCTTCCCTAAGCAGGTTTACTCCAATTAGCACATCAAATAATCCACGACGAAGATCCTGCATAATCTCTACTCGCTCTAAAGTATCCACATCACTATGAATATATCTACAACGAACATCGATTCTGGTTAAATATTTAGCTAATTCTTCAGCCATTCTTTTAGTTAGTGTAGTCACCAAAGTCCGCTCATCCCTTTCAACTCTTATTTGAATTTCCTCAATAAGATCGTCAATCTGGTTTTGGCTCGGACGTACTTCGATCACAGGATCTAAAAGTCCGGTTGGTCGAATCACTTGTTCCACATAAACTCCTTCGCTTTTTTGAAGTTCATAATCAGCGGGAGTAGCACTTACATAGATCACCTGATTTTGAAGGATCTCAAATTCTTCAAATTTTAAAGGACGGTTATCCATCGCTGCCGGAAGCCTAAAACCATAATCTACTAAAGTTTCTTTTCTGGAGCGGTCACCACCGTACATCGCATGAACCTGCGGTATCGTAACGTGAGATTCATCTACCACCATTAAGAAATCGTCTGGAAAATAATCTAGTAAACAGAAAGGTCGTGTCCCTGGATTTCGGCCATCCAGGTAACGCGAATAATTCTCGATACCAGAACAGTATCCAAGCTCACGAATCATCTCTAAGTCGAAATTGGTCCTTTCGTCCAGTCTTTTTGCTTCAAGATGTTTACCAATATCTCTAAAATAGTCTACTTGTTTAACCAGGTCATCCTGTATACTTCGTATCGCATTTTGTAAAACATCTGGCGATGTCACGAACATATTGGCAGGATAGATATTTAATCGTTCATATTTTTCAATCACGTCGTTGGTAGCGGGATCAAAAGCTTCAATTTCCTCGATCTCATCACCAAAAAAGTGAATTCTGAAGGCGTTATCGGCGTAGCTAGGAAAAACATCTACGGTGTCGCCTTTTATTCTGAAGTTTCCATGAACAAATTCAGCTTCTGTTCTAGAATATAAACTTTGGACTAAGCTATGCAGAAATTTAGTTCTTGAAATTTCCATGTCTCTTTCAATAGAAACCACGTTTTTACGGAATTCTACCGGGTTACCAATACCATAAAGACAGGAAACCGAAGCGACAACAATAACATCACGTCTTCCGCTAAGTAGGGAAGACGTGGTGCTTAATCGTAGTTTTTCGATCTCATCATTTATCGAAAGATCTTTTTCTATGTAGGTTCCTGAAGATGGAATAAAAGCTTCAGGTTGATAATAATCGTAATAACTAACAAAATATTCTACCGCATTATTCGGAAAAAATTGTTTGAATTCTGAATACAACTGCGCTGCAAGGGTTTTGTTGTGCGCCAAAACCAGTGTTGGTTTTTGCACTTCCTCGATTACATTAGCAACAGTAAAGGTTTTACCCGAACCTGTAACTCCCAAAAGTGTTTGAAACTGGTCATTCTTTTCGATACCGCTAACCAGTTGTTTTATAGCGTTGGGTTGGTCTCCGGTTGGTTTATATTCAGATTCTATTTTAAATTTCATGCGTTCTTTTTCTTAGCCTTACGAAGTTAAGCAATAAATGTGCCTATTCAAACAGGGTAGAAAAATTAATGAAACTAAGGTTTTTATAAATCCCTTTTTTTCAATAACGCATAAGAGAAATACACAAATAGTACCGTCCAAACGATTACAATAAGGATCTGATACCAGTGTATGGAATAATCTTTCTCGAAAGCAGAGCCTAATTGATTGGCAGCAGATTGCACAGCATTAAGTCTTGAAAATGGTTCTTTAACCAAATTACTCATCGATTCTAATGGCAAAAACTGAACGATCTTATCTGCAATATCAGTTCCTTTAAAAATTCTCCATTTTAGGATAGCGTATAAAATAGTTTCAACGATCCACCAGATGAATAGAAATCCAAGCGCAAAAGCTGAACGTTTTACCAGAATGCCCAGGAATAGGCAGAAAGCAAAGAATCCTGTAAGTTTTACAAAATAGGCCAGAATGTATTCAAGGTCAGAAAAGATGATCGAAAACTCATTATAATCTGAAAATGAAAGCCCTAAGATCAAAGAAACTACAAAAAGGAAAATGGTCGAAACTATAGAAAATACCATCACCGTGATGAATTTCGATAAAATAAATTCCTTTTTTGATAGTCCGTCGATTAGGTTTTGTTTTAGCGTCCTGTTGCTATATTCGTTCGACATCATCGAGACGATCACGATCGCTAAGAATAATTTTAGCGTGGCAGCAATGTAGCTGTTAAAATGCCAGATGAATGGAAAATTGAAAATTCCCTGGTCTGCGATTCTAAAATTGATGTTTCCAATAGGAAATTCTATTGAAGCAATAAGCGCGATAAAAGTGATTAAAATGAAATAAGTAAGAATAAGGATCTTTGAGGATCTACTATATCTAAGTTTTAGGAATTCTATATTTAAAAGTCGTAACATTACGCAGTAGTTTGATTGGTTAGTTGAAGGAATTGTTCTTCCAGGCTTTCTTTTCGTTTAATTAAATAGCTAAGACTAAGTCCTTTTTCAAAAAGATAACGGTTAATATCTGAAGCGCTCATGGGCTCTTCAATAATTGCAGTCACCAGATTATTTTTAAGACTTACTTTACCAATCGATGGATGCTCGTTTAATAATTGCTGAAGTAATTCGGTATTTTCAGCTTCCAGCTCAAAGAATCCGTGGCTGGCGTTAATGCCATCAACCGGTCCGCTGTATAATTTCACCCCTTTTCTAATGATCACCACATGGCTACACACTTTTTCAACTTCATCTAAAAGGTGCGAAGCCAATAAAATGGTAGTTCCGTCTGAAGCAATTTTGCGAATGATCTCACGAATTTGATGAATCCCCTGAGGATCGAGTCCGTTTGTAGGTTCATCTAAAATTAAAATTTCAGGATCATTTAGCAGGGCAGAGGCGATCGCCAGTCGTTGCTTCATCCCTAAAGAAAAAGTTTTGAATTTACTGCTTTTACGGTCCAGTAATCCAACGATTTCCAGTTTTTCTTCAACTTTATTGCTGGGCACTCCTTTTATTTTACAAACCAGTTCAAGGTTTTGTGCCGCTGTCATATAAGGATAGAAATTAGGATGCTCGATGATTGCTCCTACTTTTTTTAAAGCTTCGTGTGTAGATTCGGCGCCGTCAAACCACTTAAAATCTCCAGAGGTTTTATTCACCACGTTAAGGACCATTCCCAGGGTGGTCGATTTTCCACTTCCGTTAGGACCTAAAATTCCGTACACGTTTCCTTTCTCGATCGTAAAGGATAGATTGTCTACCGCTTTTAGAGGGCCGTAAACTTTTGTTAATTGATTAATGCTAAGGATTGTCTTCAAAATAGATGGTTTCTTTTCTCGATAATCGAGATTAAATTTTTCGAGGTTGCCCTCCAAATTAAAAATAAATATCACTAAACTCTGGGACTGCCATGAGATAGTTTACTTACACGACGACTAATTTACATTTTTGTTACAGTTTTCGTATTACTATCTTGTTTTTAACTGAAAGATCGAGATTATTGCCTAAGATTGAATTAATTTGATAATCGAAACGAGGCTATAAATAGAGAATGATTTTTTAATAATAGCTTTAGGCTTGCCCATAGATAGACGATTTTAAATTTGACATTTTAGGCTTTAATTTTTAAAAGATTTCTTCGGAAGTAGTATTCGTTAAATCCTTATATTTTCAATATCTTATAGAACTTCTTCAGAAGAATTTAAACAAATCGCAAGACTATGGAACCCAGACTGATGTCGAAAAAGAAACCTTCCTTTCCCGTAAACGATCGTTTCAATAAATACCTGGCACGTTATAATCGAAATACCAAAATTCCTGTTTTTTACGAAGATTTATTACGATTTTCTGGTTCTGTGGTGGTTTACGATCAGGATGATGAAGATACTTTTTGGGTACGCTGTTATTATCCCGAGTTCGAAAGAGAGGAAATAGACGAAAGCTTAAAAAAGATCTATAATATCCTGCATTCTGATGGTAGTGACGATATGCTCGAATTTCTTGCGGTAGATGCGATCGATTATTGCACCTTCGGAAATTCCAGACCTTTTCGTATAAAAGTTCGGAATATCCTTAATGATGTTTTTACCTATTTCTACGTGAAAAAAGCCGATGCATCCCGAATTTATGGTCTCGAATTAGAGCATTTGCTTTCCCCGCATCGTATCACTTTTTTAGTCTATAAAGACACTTTAATTGAAGCTCATATTGCAGGAATTCCGGGGGATGTTTTTATTGAAGAACATTTACCAAAATTAACCGAATGGGAAAAAGCACAGATCGCAAAACAGTTTGTAAAATTTAACGAGCGCTGTACTGTTCGGCTTTTGGGCGATATGCGTTCTTACAACTATGTGGTAATCCCAACACACGATTTTGATCATGTGCAATATCAAATTCGAGCTATAGATTTTGATCAACAGTGTTTTGAAGGAAAATTTAAAGTCTACCGGCCTCAATTTTTCAAGGAAAACTATAAAATGGTCAAGTTAGTTTCAGAACGTCTGCAGTTATCGTCGATCGAGCAATATCGAAAAGAAGAACGTTCGCTGTTGGCCAAAAGGATGATTAATACACAGGCAAGATTTAAGCGTTTGATAAAATGTATGAGCAACGACCATGTTTCAACCAAAGAAAATGTAAAGCAATTGCGAACAGAGTTGTATCACTTTACCAAAGACGTGAAATTTAAGCGAGCCAGCACCATGGGGCAAATCTTAAGAACTGCGCTAGATTTTGTGCAACGGAATTACGAAGATATTAATATGAAACGACTGCTGGAATAGAGCTCTCAGTATAAATTTAAAGCTACATTTAATTTAAAACTGAAAAAGTTTAGGGGAGACCGATAAAACTGAAAAAATTATTTAGGTTTGCAGATTGTTATAAATTTTAAAAATTTCAATCAAAAACATCAATTTACAGCAAACTTTATGATTAAAATATACAAATCCCTTAAAACTTTAAGTCTCATAGCCTTAGCAGCTACGCTAACAAATTGTGCTGATGACGACGAAAATCGAATTCCTAATTTTCCAGAATCTCAAATGTCTTTAATTCATGGTGACAGTCAAAAATCATGGCGACTTGTTGAAGTTGTAGATGATTATTCAGATGAAACAGACGATTTTTTTATTACTGCAGACTGTGTAAGTGACGATGTTTATACGTTTAAAGCAGATAGGGAAGTAGAGATTACTTATGGCGAAGTACTTTGCTTCGATCATTTAAGTGAAGGAAATTTCACTGCAGAACACGAACAATTTTCAGCTAATTTAAAAATGATTGGCGATCCCGGAACTATTTATTTAAGTTTTGGAAGAGGTTATGCCAACCAGGATTACGGACTTGTAGGATCTACATTTTCAAATTACCGATTATCAGAATTATCAGAAAACCGAATGGTTTTTACGCATTCTAATACTGGAATCCTTGGCGATTATCACGAATCTTATACTTTCGAAGCTATCGAGGTTTCAGAATAAACAGTAAACTACTTCGGGGCAAGCCCTCGAGGCATTTATTGGAAACAAATTTTTAATTTCGAAGCAAGCCTCTGGGTATTATACCTTTTGGCGTTGCAAATAAAAATAAAGGCCGAAATTCGATAATTTCGGCCTTTATTTTTTTCTATTTAAAGTCTAGCTTTTTTCTTCTTTGTTGAAGTAAACTAGGTAATAATACATCTGTTTTTCTTCGTCCCAACCTTTTTCTACAAATTTATCGGCAGAATCTGCATTCACAAAATCCATTTTAATCTGAATATTGGTATCCAGGTTGATCACGTTTTTCAATTTTTTTCGTGCATCGGTCACCGCTTTATTCGCGATAGGGAAATTGGTTAGATCCTCGATCTTATATTTTGGAGCTTTCTCGGTTTTGTAATTCTGAAATTCAGGTACCAAATCTGGATTATCGATAACCGAGTTTAAGAAGTTTGTTTCTTCAAAATCGTCGTTTTTCGCGAAGTAATCCATACTTCGGTTCATAAACATTACTTCTTCTTTCTTGTCTTCCGCAGGTAAAACCACATCTTTGGCGAAATTCTGGCAAAATTTTAAATACTTTTTAGTGTAGTAATTTTCATCGGCCATTACATCTACACCCAAAAAGTTCTCTAGCCAGTATTTTGTGTCGTATTTGTTAGAGTCTATCGATAAAATCTTATAACCTTCAGCTCTTTGTTTGTTGAAGATCAATGCTCCTTTATCTAATTTCTGAAGATTAATTCCCTGCTGAACGATCATTTCTAAAATGCTTCCTTTTTCCTGAAATTGTAAGAAATCGTGCTTTAATTCAGATTTAAAAATTCCTATTGCCGGAAGCTTTTCGTTATCTAGCTGTGCATTTTCAAAATAAACCACATACACTTCACCACTTTTAATGTGTGGATGTGCAGATTGCTCAAAAAGAAGCGTGGTTATTTTTTTTGAAGCCTCATGAATATTTTCAGGATTATCAAAAATAGCATTCGCCAGGTTATAAAGTTCGTTGAACTCTAGATCGGTTTCATGATCAAATTTGTAATAATTCTCTTCTTTTTCTCTAAAAGGCTTTAGAAAATATTCCTTGATCAAAGGCGTAATTTCGTCATTTAGCTGATAAGGTGCTGCAGACAAAAAGATATTTTCGTTACGGCTTTTGTTACCCACACGATGAATCGATAAGGATTCAATTTGGGCATTATATAAGTTGATCATTCGGTTTAAAAATTATAAGTCGGTAAAATTACAGCTAAAAATATAGAAAATTAGTTCCAGTTTTCATCAAAAGAAAAACTATCGTAATCGTCTACATCAAAATCGTCGTTAAAATTTTCGTCTGCCGCAGGATCTTCTTCAGCCTTAAATTCTTTATCTGGCGCATTAGACGGAATTTGCCCGTGTACAAACATTAAATTTGGGTAATCACGGCCTTCTTCAACCTCTGCAATTTGTGCAAGTTCTACCATAAACGTCCACATATTAAAGAAATCGTACACGTAAAGTAGTTTGGTCTGGTCTTCAGAAAGTACGCTATCTAAAGCAGTTTCGTTCATTAAACGAATACTGTCATCACCGCCACTCATGTCGAATTGGTGAATTTCTTCACCTTGATTCCATTCGTCGTCGCTTAAATAGAACGAAGCCATCTCGGTTCCGTCAAAACCAAACGCCTGCACAATAGTGTTGTGTAAATCCTCGAGCGTATCGGTTTTTAAAATTTCAATATCTCTAAAAACATCTTCTGCCGTGTCTAGAATTACTCTAAATCGATAAACCATAATTGAAAATTTTGAGCTTCAAAGTTAAGAAGTTTTAAGCGGTTTGCCACTTTTAAAACATTCTAATAATAAATAAAACTGCACCCCAAATAATACCGAAGCAATTACCAGGTGTAGTGGCTGACTTAAAAATGGGAAATCCAGATAATACATGGCCATTCCCGTAAAAATTTCAATCACAATTAGAAAAATGATCCAGTTGGTTAAGCTAAGATTATAAAATTTTTGCTTGTTTTTCCACCAGATAAAAAGATTCACCAACAAGACCAAAATCGAAAATGAGCGGTGAATGTAAAATGAAATTTCAGGATTGTTAAGCCATAAATCGCGAGTTCCGTATCCGAATATTTTTACCTGTTCGTCTACAAATTGTCGTACCTGTGTTCCTAAAACTACCTGAATCAAACTCAAAATTATCGATACAAGTACAACTGTTTTAAAAGTTTTAGAAACTTTAAAATCATACATTTTTACTGAAGAATCTGCCAGGATATATAATAAGATCGCTACAATTACCAGAGCCATTACCATGTGCAGGGTAATCCTAACAGGCGCTAATACTGAATATACTACAGTGGCACCAAGCCAGGCCTGAAATACCATTAAAAATACTGAAAGCCATGATAGGATCGTAAGCCGTTTCCTGGTTTTCCATTTTCTGAAAGATAAAATGGCCATGATCAAAACGGCAAAACCGGCTAAAGCGCCCACTAGTCGGTTAACATATTCAGTCCAGGTATGCAGCGGATTAAATATTGCGTAATCGTGTTTAATGTAGGTGTCCCAATTATCAGGATTATAATTTTCTGCGGAAGTAAAATCGCTTTTGGCAACTTTTAAACTTTCGTCTACAATAATTACCTGCCCTTTTTCATAATCTCGATCTGCCTGAAAAAGTAATTCAGATTCCTGGGTAGGAGGAATATAATATCCAAAACATTTAGGCCAGTCTGGACATCCCATTCCGCTTCCCGTCATTCTTACTACTGCACCTGCGATGATTACCAGGTACACTAAAACCAGTGCAATTTTTACCGAATTTCGATACACAATTTTAATTTTTTATAAGTGAATTTTTGGGAATTTCCAGATGTTTTAATCTTGTTTTGATACTTCCTTTAAACCAAGTTTTTTACCTCTGCTAAGCATAAGTTCTTTTGCAGCGGCATGATCATTTGGGATTTCGCCTTCTAAAATTGCTTCTTTAATGGCATCTTTTATAATCCCAACTTCTCTACAAGGCTTAATATTGAAGGTTTCCATAATTTCTTCTCCACTAACCGGCGGTTGAAAATTACGAACATGATCACGTTCTTCAACTTCCTTCATCTTTTGCCTTACGATCTTGAAGTTGTTATGATATTTCTTGTAACGACGCGGATTTTTAGTCGTGATATCTGCCTCGCATAAGGTCATTAGATCATCGATATTTTCACCGGCATCAAAGATCAATCTTCGTACAGCAGAATCTGTTACATCATCATCTACCACCGCGATTGGTCTGGAACTCATTAATACCATTTTTTGGACAAATTTCATCTTGTCATTTAATGGCATTCTAAGTCGCTTAAAAAGTTTATAGACCATTTTAGATCCTACAAACTCGTGCCCATGAAACGTCCAGCCGTTCCTTTTATGGAATTTCTTTGTTGGAGCTTTACCAATATCATGTAATAGCGCCGCCCAGCGTAACCAAAGATTATCTGTGTTTTCGCTAATATTATCAACCACTTCAAGCGTGTGCCAAAAGTTATCTTTATGGCGTTGTCCTTCAATTTCGTCGATTCCTTCCAAAGCGGTAAGTTCAGGAAGGATAAGTTTTAAAAGCTTTGTTTTATGTAAGAGCGCAAAACCTTTAGAAGGTCTTTCAGAAAGAAGGATTTTATGCAATTCTTCTGTAATTCGCTCTTTCGAGATAATTTTTATGCGCTTATGATGCTCTTTTATGGCATCTAAAGATTTCTTCTGAATAATAAAATTAAGCTGCGATGCAAAGCGTATCGCTCTTAGCATTCGAAGTGGATCGTCTGAATAGGTGATTCCGGGTTCAAGCGGAGTCCTTATCAATTGCGATTTTAGATCTTCAAGTCCACCAAAAGGATCCAATAAATCACCAAAATTAGCTTTGTTAAGACTTAAAGCTAATGCGTTAATAGTAAAATCGCGGCGATTTTGATCGTCTTCAAGCGTTCCATTTTCTACAACCGGATTTCTACTATCTTCAGAATAACTTTCTTTTCTGGCACCAACAAATTCGATTTCCATATCGAAAGCACGCAACATTGCCGTACCGTAGTTTTTAAAAACCTGCACTTTTGGTTTATGCGGAAGGAGCTCAGAAACTTTTAGCGCCAGGTCGATACCACTGCCAACGGCAACCACATCGATATCTTTGGCATTACCACGTTGTAAAATAAAGTCTCTAACAAAACCACCAATAACATAACTTTCTAACTGAAGTTCTTCGGTTGCCTGAGAAATTACCTTAAAAATTTGATGATCTAAAGCTTCACTATAATTCTTCACTACATTAATTTTTCGCCACGAATACAGATACCTATAAAACGCTCTTTTAAAGTCTTAAAAAACCCATGGAATTTGGCAAATTTCGTAAAACCTTATTCGTGGTTTAGCAATCTATTTACGTATTACTTTAACCTTTCCGTCGTTACTAAGTTTAATAATAGCCGATGGTTTGGAAGATTTTTTAGACTGGTGCAAATTTACTACATAGTCCACACCTTTTAAAATTTCAGGGCTAATTTGGGAAAAAGAACCCGGTGTTGATTGCCCGCTAATATTCGCAGAAGTTGAGACTAAAGGTCGGCGTAATCTTCTGGTCAATTCCTTACAAAAGGGATCTTTGGTAACTCTTATCGCAAGAGTGTTATCTTCAGCAATTACATTTTCAGCCACTCTAATAGGATCGTCGTAAATAATAGACGTTGGTTTTGCGGCATATTTTAAGATGTCGTAAGCAACTTCTGGAACTTCTTCTACATATTCATTCAGCATTTTAAAATCTGAAACCAAACAGATCATCGATTTGCTTTCTGCTCTTTTCTTAAGTGCAAAAATCTTATCAATGGCATCTGCGTTGGTGGCATCACAGCCAATTCCCCAAACCGTATCGGTTGGATAAAGAATAAGTCCGCCTTTTTTAAGAACGGCCAAACAATTTTGAATTTCAGTCTTTTTATCTTCCATAGTTACCTTGCTAACGACCTGCAAAGATACTTCAGAAAATTTATGAAACCAGTTTTAAGTCAAAATTCCTTAAAATCAAGACATCTTTTTTAAATCTCTTTAATCGATTGCTTTTGTTTAAGTGATTTAGAAAGACTGGCGCCGCCAAGTAAAAGTCTAAACAACGGGAAATATTTAGGTTTTACGATACAGGTTAAACCATACCGAATGCGGAGAAAATTCAGTAAGAATTGATGCGCTAAAAAGCCATAATGTTTACGAGTATGATAGAGTAAGGAAATCTTTAATTCTCGTTTGATAAGGATATTTACACTCTTTTTAATACTTACACTTTTAAAATGAATGTATTGCGCTTCAGGAAAAATATAGGCGTATTTCTTTCGCTCTTTTAAAAGTCGTAAGCCAAGATCTGATTCTTCGTAGTATAGAAATAAATTGGTGTCAAAACCTCCAATATTATTAAAATCTGCAGCATTAAAAAACATAAATGATCCCTGAACATAATTTACTGCAGTAGGTTTATCGAAGAATTTTTTCCGACTGGGATATTTTTTCGGATTTACTTTCTCCAGAAATCCACGTTTTAAAATTTCCCTGCTAAGTGAAGAAAAATGATCTATAGTACTTCTAAAATTTTTGTCTTCATCTAGCATTTGTGGCGAGCATACACCAGCATCTGGCGTAGCATCCATAAAATCTTTTAAAACCCAAAGACAATTATTGGTAAGCTGTAGCGTATCGTTATTGATAAACGCATAATATTCGCAATTCGAGGCAGCATTAACGCCAATCATATTTCCTGCCCCAAAGCCAAAATTTTGTTTGCTTCTTATAAGCTTTGTGTTCGGAAAGTTTTTTTGCTGAAGCTCACTTTCTAAAAGTAAATAATCCTCTTTTTCTGAAGCATTATCTACCACTATAACTTCAATTGCTTCAGTATTTTGATGGGTTTCAAAAATCGAAGCTACGCAATCTAATGTGAAATTAGCCGTGTTATAATTTACGATAATACAACTTATAGCAATGCTCATGTTAGGATAGGTTTCCAGCGTTCAGCAATTTTTTCAGGATAATATTGGGTTGATTGTTCAATAGCATTCTTGGCCATGTCAGGATTGTAATCCCTTGTTAATACAAACTCCAAAGCTTCCTGTATATTTCCTTCTTCGAATAAATATCCAGTTTTTTCTGTAATAATTTCTTTTGGTCCGGTATGATCGCTGGATATTGGTATTAATCCTAAAGACATACCTTCGATTATGATCAAACTAAATAACTCTTCCCATTTTTCAGTTTTTTGAGAATTTAATATCAAATATTGATGTCGAGCCATTATTTTAGAAAGTGCTTTTTTATCACTCATATAGGGGATATACTCTATGTTGTTAAAGCGTTTACTAAAATCTTCAACAATTACCTGATCACATCCTTCACCGATAATGGTCAACTTAGCTGAAGGTTTTTTAGAGAAGCAGGACAACATTTGTTTTATTCCTTTCTGCGGGACCAGTCTTCCCAAATAGATAAAGCTATTATTTTCTTTTTCGTTATTGTAGTTACTTTTAAAATCTTTGGTAAGGGAATGCGCTACAACTATCAATCTATCATCTTTCACTTTAAAATTTGCATGTATTTGCCTGCTTGTTTCTTTAGTGACGGTAAAAATATATTCTACTCTTTTTTCCAGAAAAAAAATCCAGGCTTTCATGACTCCTTTTTTGTCTTCGTGTTTTTTAGGATGAAAACTTTTATCCCAACATGTCCAGGAAGTATGATAGAATAGTCTATGATTTTTTAATATTTTCAGCAAAAAGATGAGCTTTTTATCGAAAGGAGGAATACCTAAAACAACTTTTTTGTTTTTCGAGAAAAGTAAGTTTATCAGAAAAAAGAGGTTTATTATTTGTTTGTTGAAGAGTTGAAAATCTAGTTGTTTTACTGCTTTAACTAAGTTAGTGACGATAGAGAATTCTCGATAGCCTATAGATTTTTCATGCATTTCCACCAGGTATTGCAGTCCTGTATAGTGGCTATCAGCCCCATTTTTATGTAAAATGTAAACCTTATCTTCTGTCAAATCTGTGCTTATGATTTAAAAGCTGGTTGCAAATATGGATAAATTTTAAATATAATATAAATACTAAGAATCTTAAGGTAATAGATATCAAACTAAAAGGAAATAAGCTTTTCTTCATAATCCCAACAGACTATTCATATTTTCATTAGTCTTTAAGTTTCTATAATCGTAATTTTGCAACATGAAAATCGTATACGCAGACGCTTTTAAAGACCAGGCTGAAAAAATCGATCAAATTCTATCCGATTTTTCAGAGAAAGGGAAAACGCTTAGTAGTGGCCGAAATATCATTAAAACCTTCGATCTTAATGGTAGGCAGGTTAATGTGAAATCGTTTAGGATCCCAAACCTGATCAATAAAATTGTTTATCGTTTTTTTAGAAAATCGAAAGCTGCGCGTAGTTTTAGTTATGCTGAATATCTTTTATCCAGAGAGGTGGGTACTCCTTTTCCTGTTGCTTATGCTGAAGAGTGTAATTGGATAACATTTGGCCGCAGTTATTACATTTGTGACCATTTAGAATACGATTTTACCTTTAGAGATATCGAGAAATTTGAAGATGAAGCACAAAAAGAATCGGTTTTAAGGGCTTTTACAAGATTCACTTATGATCTTCACGAAAAAAATATTGAGTTTTTAGATCATTCTCCCGGCAATACCTTAATAAGGATAAACGCTGATGATTTTGAATTCTTTTTGGTCGATTTAAACCGAATGAATTTTAAGCGTTTGGATTTTAAACAGCGCATGAAAAATTTCGCTCGCCTTACGCCAAATAAGGAAATGATAAAAATTATGGCTAACGAATATGCTATAATTACAGCCTGGAACGAAAATGAAGTTTTTGAAACCATGTGGGGCTACACCAAAGAATTTCAGGAGAAATTTTTAAGGAAAAAAAGGCTAAAGAAAAAACTCAAATTCTGGAAAAAGTAATTTCTCAAACCGCCGAAAAACTAACTTCAATTTTATCGAATATCGACTATCGAGTAAAAGGTTTTCTATAACTTTTTAAAGTAAAATAATTCAGTTTTTTTCTTAATTGATAGCGTCTTACCAGGTTTAAAGGTTTGTTGGATAATTCAGTTTTATCGGTGTGTAAAACATCAATACAGGTAGAAATTACACGCTCACTGCTTTTGCCATCAAAATAAGGATGCGTATCGTAAATGTAAGATTCGATGTTTTTCAATAGTTTTTCTGAAGGTGAAAAAGCTGCTCTAATGGCGCTTTCAATTTCTTCAGCATTAGAAATATCTATAAGATGATTGGCAGCTTTATTATTTCTGAAAGTCACTACCGGTTTTTTCTGAAGTATAAACTCGGTAATTGCAGATGTGGTGTCTGAAAACATGATGTCTGCCTGGCGAAACAGCGGAATAATATCTGTGGTATCGTAATATTTGAAGTTTTCGTGCTGCATTTTTTTAACGATCTCAATTTTCTCTTTATCCATTTTCGGATGCAGCACAGCCAGAAACTCGAATTCGCCGGTTTTCGATAATCTTTTTATTTCAGCGATCACCTCTTCATTATACAACCAGCTGTACTTTGGAGAAAAGGTAGAAGAAAGCAAAATTGTAGGTTTTTCGCGCTTATTTTCTTCAATCTTAAACAAAGGATCTACTTTAGACCAACCGGTTTCTCTCACTAAAAAATGATTCTTTTTTTGCTGAATTTCCTTAAACGGAATGGTCGTCGATGGACCTTGCGTACAATAAAGATCAAATAAACCACGAATTCTAAAATGACCTTTTTTGTCGCTATGCTTATTGGCTAAAAATCCATGAAAAATCTGCACTTTTAATCCCGGTAGAAAATCGGCAACAACATCTGTAATGCATAGCACGATATCTGGATTGTAATCTATCGCGTCTTCAATTGTTTCGATCAAATCCCCATTTTCAGGGAAATATGATCTGGGAGGATTCAACTCTGTAAACCATTTTACCTCGTAGTTTCTTTTCCTAATTTCTTCCTGAAGCGGTAAACCAATCGGCAACGCATAAGTATGACTTATATAAATTAAAAAGCGATAGGTCATTTAGTGTTCAATTTTAGGAATTGGTCTAGTGGTTCTTCAATATAAGCTGGTAAAAATTTCTCGTAAAGCTGAAATACATCTTTGTGCAAATCTTCCTGACTTTTTTCAGCAAATAATTCCGGAGAAAAATCTTTTAAATGAACTGAAACATTCTGCTTTCCGTCTTCATAAATATTCCAGTTCGCTTTGTTTAAAGGAGGTGAAAAAATCGCAAAAGATGGGATGTTTAAAGCTTTTGCCATGTTTATGGCGCCACCTTCATTCCCAATAATCGCATCACAAAAGCTGGTAAGTGCTAAAAATTCTCTCAGACTTTTTCCGTAGATCTCAAGATAAATTTTCTGTTTGGTTTGCGCATTGCAATAACCAATTAAAGTTGAAATTTGATCTTTTTGGCTTGGGATATAATTGAATAAAATAGACGTATTTTCTTTGGCTGCGATCTGGTCTAAAAGCTTAGCCAAATAGGGGAGCGGATAGGTTTTCTTTTCTGAACTCCCTAAAGCCCCGATCATATAAATAGAATCTGAAAGATCTACGCCGCCTTCAATCAAAATTCTTTTAGCTTTTTCACGTTCAGCATCGCTCAAAAATATTTTTGGTTTTAACTGAAGTGGAGCATTTTTAATAAGCGGAGTAAGTAATCGCATTCGCTTTTCGATCGCTGCACCTGCATTTGTTTTCGCCTGAATTTTTCGGCTAAAAACATGAGTGTAGAATGGGCGGGTATATTTTTTATCGAATCCAATTTTATATTTCGCCCCAGATAAACTGGTAAGAATCGATGTTTGCACCGTAGAATAGGCATCGATAATAGCGTAGTATTTTTCAGATCTAATTAGCTTCAGTAATCTATAAAAAGGAAGCTCATTTTTACCGAATATCAGCTTATCGATAAAAGGATTGTTTTCTACAACAGCCTTAGTGTGCGGGTAAATTAGGTAATGCAACTGCGCTTTAGGATAAGCTTCCCGAAGTGCCTCAAATAAGATTGAGGACGTAAGAACGTCCCCAATCATTTTTTGCTGTATTACCAGAATTTTCATTTATACCGCAACATCATATTCTCTAAGCGCATCGTTTAGAGAAGTTTTCTTGTTGGTACTTTCTTTACGTTTTCCAATAATTAATGCACATGGTACATTAAATTCTCCGGCTGGGAATTTTTTGGTATAACTTCCAGGAATCACTACAGATCTTGCAGGAACAATTCCTTTCATTTCTACAGGCTCGTCACCAGTTACATCGATAATTTTTGTTGAAGCAGTAAGTACAACATTTGCTCCAAGAACGGCTTCTTTTTCTACACGAACACCTTCTACAACGATGCTACGAGATCCTAGGAATGCGTTATCTTCAATAATTACAGGAGAGGCTTGCAATGGCTCTAAAACACCGCCAATACCAACACCACCACTAAGGTGAACGTTTTTACCGATTTGTGCACAACTACCAACAGTCGCCCAGGTATCTACCATAGTACCTTCGTCTACGTAAGCACCGATGTTTACATAACTTGGCATCATAATAACACCGCTAGAGATGTAAGCTCCGTGTCTTGCTACAGCGTTTGGTACTACACGAATTCCTTTTTCTTTATAACCTTTCTTTAAAGGCATTTTATCATGGTACTCGAAGATTCCAGCTTCAAGAGTTTCCATTTTTTGGATAGGGAAGTAAAGTACAACACCTTTCTTAACCCACTCGTTTACCTGCCATCCACCTTCAATTGGCTCGGCAGTTCTTAGTTTACCTTCGTCCAAAAGAGTAACAACCTCTCTAATGGCATCGGTAGTTTCTTTATCTTTTAACAGCTCGCGATTTTCCCAGGCTGCTTCGATTTTCGTTTTTAAGTGATCCATAAATCTAATTTTTAGCAAATATAATAGCTTCATTGTAATTTTTGGGGAGCTATGGATATAAACCTTACCTTTGCATAAATTTTGAAGTATGGCAAGAGTAATGGCATTAGATTATGGAGTAAAACGAACGGGAATAGCCGTTACCGATGAACTTCAGATGATTGCCAGCGGACTTACCACAGTTGATACCGCATCTCTTTTAAATTTTCTTGAAGATTATTTTAAAAAAGAAAAGGTAGAAACCGTGGTGGTAGGAGAGCCAAAGCAAAAGGATAATTCGGCTAGCCAGAGTGAAGTTTTTATTGCTGAATTTCTTAAAAAATTCACCGAGAAATTTCCTGATATGAAGCTGGTACGTGTCGACGAGCGTTTTACCAGTAAAATGGCTTTTCAAACCATGATCGATAGCGGACTCAAAAAGAAGAAGCGACAAAATAAAGCTTTGGTTGATGAGGTTAGCGCAACCATTATCCTTCAGTCTTATCTTTATTAAACTTTTCAGGATTAAATAAGTCCAATTTAAGGTAGGTATTTACTTCAGAATTAAATTAGTTAATGTATGAGGTTTAATTATAACTTAATCATTATGCATTATTTAATTTACAATAGACATTACAACTTAAAAAGAGAATAAAGAACAGTATATGATTTTACCAATAGTTGCCTACGGTGATCCGGTATTAAAAAGGAAGGCAAAACCAATTGATAAGGATTATCCAAAGTTAGAAGAATTAATTAGTAATATGTGGGATACGATGTACAATGCCTATGGTGTTGGCCTTGCTGCTCCACAAGTTGGGGTTCCTATCAGATTATTTGTGATCGATGCCGCTCCTTTTGCTGAAGATGATGATCTAAGTGCTTCGGAAAAAGAATATCTAAAAGGATTTAAAAAGGTTTTTATCAATGCGCAGATCATAGAAGAAACCGGGGACGAGTGGGCTTTTTCTGAAGGTTGTTTAAGTATCCCAGATGTTAGGGAAGATATTTTTAGAAAACCAGAGGTAACTATCGAATATCAGGATGAGAATTTTGAAACGAAAAAAGAAACTTTTACCGGTCTAGCGGCGCGTGTAGTTCAGCATGAGTACGATCATACAGAAGGTATTCTTTTTACTGAAAAGATCTCTAGCCTTAAGAAACGCCTGATTAACGGACGTTTAAAAAAGATTTCTTCAGGAAAAATAAAAGTAGACTACAAGATGCGTTTTCCTAGCGCAAAAAAAGGTCGTTAATATTTTTGATAATTTAAAGCGGGGTGTGATATTTGCCACCCAAATTCAAACGAGACTATGGCATTAGATAAAATTTTAGCAATATCAGGAAAACCAGGTTTGTATGAGCTTGCCGCTCAAACAAGAGGCGGATTTATTGCAAAATCAATCTTAGATGGAAAAAAAATTGCTGTGAATATGCGTCACAATGTGAGCATTCTTAGCGAAATTGCGATCTATACTTATACAGAAGAAGTGCCTTTGGGGCAGGTTCTAGAAAATATTAAACAAAAAGAAGATGGTGGTGAAGCAATTAGCCACAAAGCTTCTAAAAACGAATTGGAAAATTACTTTGCTGAGGTATTACCAGATTATGATGTAGACCGGGTTTACACGAGTGATATCAAGAAAATTATCCAATGGTATAACCTTCTTACTAAAAATGGATTTACCGATTTTTCTAAAGGAGAAGAGGTTGAAGCCAGTAGTGAAGAAGAATAGTTTATAAGATTATTTCAAAACAGCGAAAGGCCTGTTTTAGCGAATTGCTAAGACAGGCTTTTTATTTCTCTGAAATTCAGATAGTTACTCGTCTCACAAATTGATGATTTGATAAAAATTAACTTATATTATTAATAAATTAACGATTTCTAATCACATTTTAATCTAAATCCAATAATATTTTAAATTGAAGCCGATAGTTTTGATTCAAAATCCAGAACCAATGAGAACTATATTTTTATTTTGTTTTAGCCTACTTGTTTGTGGTTTTAGTTATGGCCAGGAACAACCAGAAAATGTAAAAGAAGGAGATGTTTTTACGATCAATTCTAACAGTAATTTAAAGTTCAAATCCCTAAAACTGCCTAAATTAAATATGTTGGTAAAACAGGGAGAACGACCAAATTATAAGAAATTAGACGGATTGGAAGTAGAAATTGTTTCCGTAGAAAATACCAAAAAAGGAACTTTTGCAGTGCTAAAAAGAACCGACGATGAAAATTTCTTTATTCATCGAAAAACGATTAAAGCCAATTTAGATAAAGCTTTTAGTTACGGAGAGTTGAAATAGATTAGATTATTTTTTCCAAATGAAGAGGAGTATAATTTTTTAATTATACTCCTTTTTTATGCGGTCTAGTTTACGTTTGTTATCACGATCTTTAATGGTTTCACGCTTATCGTAAAGCTTTTTACCTTTGGCAAGTGTGATCTGTAATTTTGCGATTCCGCGGTCGTTAATAAATAATCGAAGCGGGATAATGGTTAATCCGCCGTTTTTAACCTCTTTTTCCAATTTTCGTAATTCTCTTTTCTGTAATAAAAGTTTACGTTCGCTTTTTGGACTGTGGTTAAAATGGGTGGCATGAGAATATTCTTCAACATGCATATTTATTACATAAAGCTCACCATCCTGAAACTCACAAAAACTCTCGGCGATAGAAGCTTTACCCTGCCGTATCGCTTTAATTTCGGTTCCGGCTAATTTGATTCCTGCAACATACTTGTCCAGAAATTCATATTGAAATTTAGCCTTTCGGTTCTTGATATTTATAGTGTTCGCTTGTTTCATTTAAATTGAATTTGAAATCCATTAAAATTTTCTATATCCGGATTTAAAATGGAATTCTTTTTTAATATTCAAAACCTGTTGCCAACAGGAAGTGAACTTGTATAGAAAGCAAAAGTAATAAGCTTCACAAGATTATTTACTCATTTTACAAAAATCGTAACAAACAAAAGTAAGAATTCTTTTCAATTTTCCTTTAGTCTTCAATTGCTGAAAGGATTTATTATCTTTGCCGACAATTTTAATCTATGAAAAAAATTACCCTACTCTTTATAATTTCAGTATTTAGTATTTCTTGTCAGCAAAAAGAGCTTGATGCTAAAGAGATCATTAATAGATCTATTGAAGCCTCTGGCGGAAAGAAATACGATTCAGCAACAATCACTTTTAATTTTCGTGATAAGCATTATAAAAGTACCAGGAAAAATGGGCAATTTCAATTGGAGCGCCATCAGGAAGATTCTTTAGGAAATAAAATTATCGATAAATTAACCAATAATGATTTTTCTCGAACGCAGAATGAGAAGCCTGTTAACTTGCCAGATTCTATAGCCAGTACCTACTCAAATTCGGTAAATTCTGTACATTATTTTGTGCAATTGCCTTACGGTCTAAATGGTGATGCGGTGAATAAAGATCTTTTAGGGAAAGACAGTATTAAAGGTAAAGAATATTACGAAATTAAAGTTAGTTTTAATCAAGATGGTGGCGGCACCGATTATGAAGATGAATATCTCTATTGGATTAATACCAATACATTTACGGTAGATTATCTGGCGTACAGCTATCACGTAAATGAAGGCGGAATTCGTTTTAGAGAAGCCTTTAATGAACGAATGATAAAAGGAATTCGCTTTGTAGATTATAAAAATTATGCTGAAGACGATCTTTCTACGCCTTTAGAAAGTCTTGATGAACTTTACGAAGCTGAAGAATTAGAATTATTTTCGGAAATCATTACTGAAGATGTTGAGGTTAATTTTTCTGAATAGTTTTGTTTAAAGCTGATTCTTAAATTCAATATTAGCTGTTTTTATAGGCAATTATTCTTAAACGCCTGTAATCGGCATACCAAGTATTTTCTTTTAAAAGTTCCGGTTTTAGTCGGTTTTGAACTTCATTTTTAATGATTTCAGCATCATTTTCAGGAATACCTTCAAAAAAAGTCTTGCCAAACATCGAAATCCAGTCTTTTATCCCGGTTTTTTCATCGGCTAATTTGGTTGGTCGATCATATAATTCGGCTAAACGAACTTCAAAACCTGTTTCTTCTAATATGTTGGAGTATTCAGCAATAGAAGGGAAAAACCATAAGTTGATATTGGCCTGTTTTGAATAGTTTTTTTCTTTCAATACGGCTTTTAGTGTCTGTTCGATTTTCTGAACATTCCCTTTTCCACCAAATTCGATAATTAAACGTCCACTTTCATTTAAGTGCTGAAACATATTCGCCACAGCTGCTTTATAGTTCTTAACCCAATGCAAAGTGGCATTCGAGAAAATAGCATCAAATTTTTCAGCAAAATCAAAACTTTCAGCATTAGCAATTCTAAATTCCAGTTCGGGGAAATTGTTGCTGGCACTTTCGATCATACTTTCAGAAGCGTCCATGCCCATAACTTTGGCTCCGCTTTTCGCAATTTCCTCAGTCAGTTGCCCGGCACCGCAACCAAGATCCAAGATCAATTCATCTTTCTTTGGTTTTAGAAGTTCGATTAGTGAACTTCCGTAATGAAAAACAAAATCATGCTTTGTATTATATAATTTCGCATCCCAGCTTGTAGTCATTTTTTAGATTTTAGGTTAAATAGAATCGGTGCTTAAAGCAGCGGTTTCTGCTAATTCTTCTTTTAAACGGTATTTCCAGCGTAAAGTTTCAGTGTATTCCAGTCCAAAATTGGTTTCGGTTTCCAGGTAATAGATCTCAGTTTCAAAATCATTAAAGATCTCGTTGTAGATTTCTTCAGCAAACTTTTGCCACTTCAGCTGCGAGTCGATATTAGCAGCATTAAAAGCTTCACGCATTTTACGCGCGTAAAGTTCCAGAAGGTCGAATTTTAGCTGATTGTATTCCAACTGATGCTTATTTTGATAATTGGGTTGAATGTAACTGCAATCGAAAACAATTACCGGTAAAACTTCTATTCTTCCTTTACCACCAATTTTGTAGTCTTTATAATCTACATTTAGGGTAGCACAAAGAAATGATGGGCGTTCGATCTTTGGAGCGCCTTTAAAATATTTCCAGCCTATTTTGTTCTCTTTACTCCAGATCAACATTTTCTGAAAAGCAAAAACATCTTTCATTTTTAGAATTTCGAATTTGATCTGGTGACAGGACGAAAAAGCTCCCGGCATTTTATGTTGGATGATCCTAATTGCATTTCCGCCAAGTTTTCTGGCTTTATTTTTAGCAAGATCCAATACATGTTCGTAACTGCAATCTACCGTTAGGCCACCATCTTTTAGTTGAAATTCACCAATGTTTTGATATTCAACAGAATCTGGGATCTTTTTATATTCTTCGATAATAGCGACAGTTTCGTTCTTCTTGAGCGGAGCAAATTGTTGAGTTGCTTCTCCTTTTATTTTCATTTTAGAGGCGCAGGAAAAAGCGCTTAGGATGTAAAGTAAACAAAGTAATTTTCGCATCTATTAACCGAAATGAAAATTAAATTTAGCGAATTAATATGAAAATGAATTCAATTTCTAAACGAACAATTAATACCTGGCGTAATTCTGTTAACAAATCTCAATTAACGTGAATTTCGAAAAGCTTTAACGGGGCTTTATCAGCAAAGCCTGAAGTCCTATCGTACCTTAGAAAAAAATTAAAAGCTATGAGTACATTAATTGAAAACGATGTTATTACAACGATTAATCCAACAACAGGAGAAAAACTTAAGGATTATCCGTTAATGACCAATGAAGAAGCTAGTGAAGCAGTTAAGAAATGTCACGAAGCTTTTGTAGACTGGAAACACAAATCTTTAGAAGAAAGAGGAGTAGTTCTTAAAAAGATTGCTGAAACTCTTAGAGATTATAAATCTGAATTTTCTCAGCTAATGACCCAAGAGATGGGGAAATTAGTGAGTCAGGGAGAAGAAGAAATTGAGCTTTGTGCTACAATTTGTGAATATACTGCTGAAAATGGCGCAAAAGAATTACAAAATGAACCAGAGCGTGAATTACCAGGTGGTGGTCGCGGAATTATAACGTATTCTCCAATAGGTGTGATCTACGGAATCCAACCATGGAATTTCCCAGCATACCAGGTTGTACGTTATGCGATTGCAAACCTAATGGCCGGAAACGGAGTGTTGTTAAAACATGCTGAAGGAACCACAGGATCTGGTTTAATGCTAGAGGAAATCTTTGAAAGAGCAGGTTTACCTAAAAACTTATTTAAAGTATTGATCATCGATCACGATCAGTCTAATGATATTATCGATAATGATTTTGTTAGAGGAGTAACTTTTACCGGAAGTCCAAACGGTGGTAGGGCAGTAGCAGAAAAAGCTGCAGGAAACCTTAAAAAGACCGTACTGGAACTAGGATCTAATGATGCATATTTAGTATTAGATGATGCAGATCTTGACACTGCAGTAGAATGGAGTGTAAAAGGTAGAATCTATAATAATGGTGAAACCTGCGTGGCTGCAAAAAGATTTATAGTGACAGAGAAGAATTATGATGCGTTCTTAGAAGCATTTACAGAAAAAATGAAGAACGTAAAAATGGGAGATCCTACTAAAGAGGATTCTCAGATAGGACCAATGGCACGTAAAGATCTTCGTGAAAAATTACACGATCAGGTAGAGGAAAGTGTGAAAAACGGAGCAAAAGTACTTTGTGGTGGCGGAATCCCAGATGGTGAAGGATATTTTTATCCAGCAACTGTACTGGCAAACGTAAATCCAGGACAGCCAGCTTACGACGATGAGCTTTTTGGCCCGGTAGCTTCTGTAATTAAAGCGAAAGACGACGAAGATGCTATGAGAATTGCCAACGATAGTAGATTTGGTCTTGGTGGCGGAATCTTCTCTAAAGATGAGAAAAAAGCGATTGAGCTAGCTGAAAAGCATTTTGATACCGGAATGGTATTTATTAACTCTTTTGGCGTAGCACAACCAAATATGCCATTTGGAGGAGTTAAAAACTCTGGATATGGTAGAGAACACGGTGGCTTTGGAATCAAAGAATTTGTAAACACCAAAGCGATCAATATTTTAGAAGGATAATATTGAACAATTAAAAGACGCTGGATTTAGTTTCAGCGCAATTGGTTGGAGAAAAAGCCGTGAATTAGTTTTCACGGCTTTTTGCATTGGCACCGCCAAAGGGAATAATACTCCCAAAGCTTACCACGAGATTACAAATTTACTTCCATTAATGTGAGCTTGTATCGAGGTGGTTTACTTATAGATTTTATTTAATTGATCGTTAGATTTTCGATCGTATTTTCTCCATTGGGATTTACCTGAACGATAAATAATTTACCGTGTTGTGATTCATCAATATCGTTCTTAAAATGTTCTTTTCCCAAAACGGCATTTGCGAAATATGGTGTTGTATTAGTATGTCCTACGACCAGCACTTTTTTGCCTTCGGTTGCTTTTTTAAATGCTTCGGAATTTAATTTGGTGTGATCGTAGATTTTAACTTTAAGACCTTTACTTACTGCGGTAGGTTTCCCGGTTTCTACGGTTCTAATAAAATCTGAACTATATACCGCATCAAAATCAACTTCAGCAAAAATAGCTTTCCATTTTTGGGCGCGCTCTTTTCCTTCTTCGGTTAAAGCGGGATTGCGGTTACCGGTATCTGTAGTGTCTTTTTCAGCATGTCTTATAAAATAATAAGTGCTGATTTTCTCTAATTTTGGTTCATTTTTTTCTTCTTTTTTCTTCGGTTGTTGCTGGCAGGAAATTGATAAGAAAAGAAAGCTTAAGAATAGATATTTGATAATTTGTTTCATATTTTTTAGTTGGTTTAGTTTGAATTTTAAATTTCAGTAATAGCTAGTATTGAGGTATGGTCACCCTGAACCTGCCTCGCCGGCTGACAGGCTTGATTCAGGATCTCATCACCATAATTTATTCTTCAATATCAATTTCCAAAAGAATAAGTTGCGTTATTTGTCGCCCGAAGCTGTTAAAATTATTGTCTGAAATTACGAATTAAGACTGTTTCCCATTTTCGAGTTTTGGGCCAAAGCACATTCCTTCTATATTATCAATTATTTTATCGGTGAGTTGATCTTTTACCGATTTAAAATCAAAGACCAAACGTTTTCTGGCCGGTGAAAAACTGGCTTCTTTTAGTGATTCTTTTTCCAGGATATTGGTTGCTCTTTTCGTATCAACATCAAAAATTTTTACCGTATTGCTATGCGATCCATGTCCTGCGGAATAAGCGCGTTCTAAAACCAGGAAATTGCCAGGTTTGTATTCTAAAAGTTCGGTTACGCCATTAATTGCAAAATAGTTCCAAGGGATTTTTGAAATTCCGTCTAATCGATAGGCAAATTGATTGGTCGCTTCCATCGATTCTTTATCAAAATAAGTGATTCTGATAAAAGATTTTGTAGGGAATAGTTTAGGTTTAGGGCCATCTTTTTCTAACGGAAGTTCTGTAGCTACCCAAATTCCTTTTTTATCTGAAGCTTCGGTTAAACCTTCAAAAACTCCGTTATGTCTAGGTTTTTGTTCTCCGGTTGCTGTAAAATGCTGCGGAATTTTAAAAGCATCCTTAAAATTACCATTTTCGTCTAAAATAAATACTGAAGGATCTTTTTCATTATTTATACTTCCTTCACTGCTAATGTAAACCTGGTTTTCTTCAGGTGAAAATCGAATTGCTTCAGGATCTAATGTATGTTCCTTGAAAAATTCAGCAGATCTTTCGATTATTACCGTTTTTTTGAAGTTTACGGTATCAATTTTATTTCCGGAGAGATCAATTTCAGCTTCGTAAAAGCGGGCATCAGAAGGTGTATCGACGATAAAGTAATATTTGTCGTTTTTATAATCAATTCCAGATAATCCGCCGACTTTAGTATCGTCTAAGGTAAGATCTTTATCGATCACATATTCGTCCAGAAACTTAATTTTTATTCTGTCGTCTTCTATTTTTCTGGTGGTTGCGCAAGAACAAAAAAGCAGTCCTAAAATGGCCAATATTGGTAATTTCTTCATCATCATTTTTTTCAGGATAAAAATAACAAAAGCTTAAGTAAAATATGGCGATTTGTTATGATGAATCTATTGAGTATTGAAGTAAATTTATATTGTTAACCAAAAAAATCAAGTGTTATGAATAATGATCAATTAGAAGGAAAATGGAAACAGATGCAGGGTGAATTCAAACAGAAGTATGGAGAAGTAACCGATGATGATGCAACCTATGCTGAAGGAAAATTTGATGAAATGCTTGGAAGGTTACAGGAAAAAACCGGCAAAACCAAGCAGGAATTGAAGTACGAGATAGAGCAGTGGTAATTTAATGCTTTATGAAGGTAATAAGAAAGGGACTGTAATTTACAGTCCCTTTTTTAGTGCTTATTTTTTCTTTTTTCGATTACTCAGAAGCAGTTAGTTCTTCCTGATTTCTGAATACTAAATTATCGTCAAACTCATCCAATAATATGATACTATCGGTATGAATATTTCCAGAAAGAATCTCTTTAGAAAGTTTATTCAACACTTCTTTCTGTACGGTTCTCTTCACTGGTCGTGCACCAAATTGTGGATCGAAACCTCGTTTTGCAAGGAAATTCAATGCCTGTTCTGTAGCATCTAAAACAATATTTTGTTTCGCCAGCATTTTCTTCACTCCTTTTAACTGAAGATCTACGATTCGCTTAATGTCTTGCTGAGTTAAGGGCGAGAACATTACAATATCGTCGATACGGTTTATAAACTCTGGTCTTACGTTTTGTTTTAGTAAACCAAGAACATCGGTTTTTGCAGCTTCCATGGCGGTTTCTACATCCTGGATTGCTTCAAATTTATCCTGAATGATTTGGCTTCCCATATTCGAGGTCATAATGATGATGGTATTCTTAAAGTCGGCTAAACGTCCTTTGTTGTCAGTTAAGCGTCCTTCATCAAGCACCTGTAACAAGATATTAAACGTGTCTGGATGCGCTTTTTCGATCTCATCTAAAAGTACAACCGAATAGGGTTTACGTCTAACAGCTTCAGTTAACTGCCCACCTTCGTCGTAACCAACATATCCCGGAGGTGCACCAACTAAACGGCTAACTGAATGGCGTTCCTGGTATTCACTCATGTCGATCCTGGTCATGGCCGATTCGTCATCGAATAAATATTCTGCTAGTGCTTTCGCTAATTCAGTTTTACCAACTCCGGTTGTTCCCAGGAATAAAAACGATCCAATTGGTCGATTTTGATCCTGTAATCCAGCACGACTTCTGCGCACGGCATCACTTACCGCAACGATCGCTTCTTCCTGTCCTACCACGCGACGGTGTAATTCGTCTTCTAGTCGCAGTAATTTTTCACGTTCGCTTTGTAACATTTTAGTTACCGGAATTCCCGTCCATTTTGCAACAACTTCAGCAATATCATCGTTGGTAACTTCCTCCTGAATCAAAGATTTACCACTTTCTTTTTGCTGAACTTCTTTCTGAAGTCGCTCTAATTTCTCCTGGGCTTCTTTTATTTTACCATAACGTAGCTCGGCAACCTTTCCGTAGTCACCTTCACGCTCGGCACGCTCGGCTTCCAGTTTATATTCTTCAATTTCAGATTTAGCGCCCTGGATGTTATCTACAACTTCTTTCTCATTTTTCCATTGTGCATGGATTTCGTTTCGTTCTTCCTTAAGATTCGCTAAATCTGCACGCAAAGATTTTAGTTTTGCTTCATCCTTTTCGCGCTTAATTGCTTCGATCTCGATTTCCAGCTGCATGATCTTACGATCTAAAACATCTAACTCTTCTGGTTTAGAGTTAATTTCCATTCGAAGTTTAGAAGCAGCTTCATCCATAAGGTCGATCGCCTTATCTGGTAAAAATCGGTTAGTGATATAACGTTGCGATAGTTCTACCGCTGCGATGATCGCTTCATCCTTAATTCTAACTTTATGGTGTTGCTCGTACTTTTCTTTAATACCACGAAGTATCGAGATCGCACTTTCGGTATCTGGTTCTTCAACCATCACTTTTTGAAAACGACGCTCTAAAGCTTTATCTTTTTCAAAATACTTTTGATATTCATCTAAAGTGGTCGCTCCAATTGCTCTAAGCTCACCACGAGCAAGCGCAGGTTTTAAAATGTTTGCGGCATCCATCGCGCCCTGGCCACCACCGGCACCAACAAGTGTGTGAATCTCATCGATAAAAAGAACAATATTACCATCGCTGCCGGTTACTTCTTTAATTACCGCTTTTAAACGTTCCTCGAATTCTCCTTTAAATTTAGCTCCGGCAATTAGTGCTCCCATATCTAAAGAGAAAATTTGTTTCTCTTTAAGATTTTCAGGAACGTCACCAGCTACGATACGATGTGCTAAACCTTCAGCAATCGCAGTTTTACCAGTACCTGGTTCACCAACAAGCATTGGGTTGTTCTTGGTTCTACGCGATAAGATCTGTAAGATTCGGCGTATTTCTTCATCTCTACCAATTACAGGATCCAGTTTTCCGGTTTCTGCTAGCTGGTTAAGGTTTTTTGCATACTTATTTAAAGAGTTATACGTATCTTCAGCACTTTGAGAAGTTACACGATCACCTTTTCTTAATTCTTCGATAGCTGCCTTTAAACCTTTTTCAGTTGCTCCCTGATCTTTTAAGATCTGAGAAACTTTGCTGGAAGATTTAAAAATTGCCAGGATCAAATGTTCTACAGAAACGTACTCATCGTTCATTTTTTTGGCAATGCTCGATGCTTCATTTACTGTTTTGCCGGCCTCCCGACTTAACATGATATCTCCACCGCTAACTTTTGGAAAACTCTGAAGCGTGTTATCCAGAATTTGATTGAAGAGGTTAACGTTAATGTTCAACTTTTTCAGCAAAAATGGAGTTACATTTTCATCTACGATCGTGATCGCTTTAAATAGATGTTCGTTCTCGATTTGCTGATGGCCCATTTCCTGAGCAAGCTGTTGCGCCTGCTGAATAGCCTCCTGTGATTTTATTGTGAAATTATTAAAATTCATAGTCTTTTGTTTTTTGATTTCTAAATAGCAAATCCTATACCTTACGAATAATTGGACAAATTGACATTATTTTTAAATAATCTTAAGACAAAACGACAGTTTTTGTATTTATACTGAAAATCTTTTAAATTGGGTAAGCATCTGGTTTTAAGGTGTATCTTTGCAAAAAATTTAAGTATGGGAATTTTTGATAAAATGTTTGGAGGAGGAGAGAATGAATCTAATAATCAATCTAAGGTGAATTGGAGACCGTTAACCGATATTTCTGAGGTCGAAGTTGCAGAAATGGAATCACAGCAGCAACTAGTAGCAATTTTAAAACATTCTACTCGATGCGGAATTAGCCGAATGGTGTTAAGACAATTTGAAAATTCTTATGATATTCCTGAAGATGCTGAGGTTAAATTATACTTTTTAGACCTGCTTAGTCATCGTGATATTTCTAATGAAATTGCAGATCGATTTAAGGTAAGGCACGAGAGCCCACAGCTCATCATACTTCAGCAAAAAGAGGTGGTTCATCATAGTTCTCACCAGGATATCGATGTGAATAATATCAAGGAATTCTTATAATATTTGAATATTTTCTTTTTTTAATTTAAATTTAGAAACCATTGTTAAAGATTATTAATCAATATGTCAAAAAGATTCATCATTTGTAATTTTGGATCAGGTTTAAAGATTAATCACAGTTATGGATAAAGAGATAGATTTTAAAGAACTTGAAAAAAGATGGGAAGCCATCAAGAAAAGTCAGGATAACGACAGACAACAGCGAGAGTTCCAAGATTACAGCGAAGCTAATTTGCCTGAAGATCGAAAGAAAGGCGGATCTAGCGACGAGAAAAAAGCTGCCGAGGCGGCGATGCGCGAGTCGAGGGAATTTAGAAGCTACAGTCGATAAAATAAAAAAAGCTGCCATGATCTGGCAGCTTTTTTTATGACCTATATTTAGGAATAGTTATTTCTTTTTAGGTTCGAATACTGGTAAAATCTTGGTGTTAATTTCACCAAAACCAATCCGTATGCTCTCATTTTCACAGTGACCTCTCATAATTACCGTATCATTATCTTCGATAAAGCTACGAGTATTGCCGTCGCCTAATTTAACTGGTTTTTCTCCTTTCCAAGAAAGTTCTAACATGCTTCCGTAGGTATCTGGAGTTGGGCCAGAAATAGTTCCAGATGCCATCATATCTCCAGAATTTACCGGGCAACCATTAATAGTATGATGCGCCAACTGCTGACTCATATTCCAATACAAATACTTATAATTTGTCTTACTGAGTAAGTTTTCCTCGCTACCTTCTGGTTTTAGATAAACTTCAAGATTAATATCGAAACTCTTTTTACCTGTGTATTTTAAATAAGACATCAGTTCTTTTTCTGGATCTGGTCCTTTAGTTCTAAAAGGTTCCAAAGCATCCATGGTTACGATCCATGGCGAAATAGAAGAAGCAAAGTTTTTAGCTAAGAAAGGTCCAAGTGGTGCATATTCCCATTTCTGAATATCGCGAGCACTCCAATCGTTAAACATTACCATTCCGAAGATATATTCTTCAGCTTCATCAACAGGAATTGGTTCTCCTAATAAATTAGCATCTGTGGTAATAAAAGCCATTTCCATTTCAAAATCTACCTGTTTTGAAGGTCCAAATACAGGTTCATTAGCACCTTCTGGCATTGTTTGTCCTTTAGGACGGTGAATAGGAATATGGCTGGTAACGATCGAAGAGCTTCTACCATGATAACCTACGGGGATGTGCAGCCAGTTTGGTAATAGTGCATTTTCTTTATCACGAAACATACTGCCAACATTGGTTGCATGTTCCTTACTTGAATAAAAATCTGTATAATCGCCAACCTGCACCGGCATTTGCATTTCTATTTCATCTAAAGTGAATAGCACTACATTTCGATGTTCCTGGTTGTTCTTTAAATCTTCGTTGTTTTCGTCAAAGATTTCAGCAATTCTATTCCTTACTAATCTCCACGTTTTTTTTCCGTCAGAAATAAAATCATTTAAAGTATCCTGAAGGAAAATATCATCGGTTAAAGGAATTCCCTCAAAATAACCAAGCTGATGTAGTGCACCAAGATCGATCGCAAAATCACCGATTCTGGTTCCAATAGTAATGATATCGTCTCTGGTTAAAAATACACCAAAAGGAATGTTCTGGATCGGGAAATCGGTATCTTTAGAAATCTCCAACCAGGTTTTTCTTTTTGGATCGTTTGCGGTAATTGACATAGAAAAATAAGAATTTGTTAAAATCTGATTGATTCAAATATATTATTTTCCTGTAATTAACCGAATGTATTTATTACTTTTGATGAATATTTAACGTAAATATTTAAGATGCAACGAGATACAAAAATTTTTGATTTAATCGAGAAGGAAAAAGAGCGTCAACTGCATGGTTTAGAGCTTATTGCAAGTGAGAATTTTGTTAGTGATCAGGTAATGGAAGCTGCCGGATCTGTACTTACCAACAAGTATGCTGAAGGTTATCCTGGCAAAAGATATTACGGTGGATGTGAAGTAGTAGATGAAGTAGAGCAATTAGCCATCGATCGCTTAAAAGAACTTTTTGGAGCCGAGTATGCAAACGTACAGCCACATTCTGGTTCTCAGGCTAACACCGCTGTTTTTCAGGCATGTTTAAAACCGGGTGAGAAATTCTTAGGATTTGATCTTTCTCATGGAGGGCATTTAACACATGGTTCTCCGGTAAACTTTTCAGGAAGATTATATGAGCCTGTTTTCTACGGAGTAGACAAAGAAACCGGACTTATCGATTACGATAAAGTTGCAGAGATTGCAGAAAAAGAAAAACCAAAAATGATTATCGCGGGAGCCTCAGCGTATTCTCGTGAGATCGACTATAAACGTTTTAGAGAGATCGCAGATAGCGTAGGTGCTATTTTATTTGCAGATATCGCACACCCTGCAGGTCTTATCGCAAAAGGTGTTATAGGAGACCCAATTCCGCATTGTCATATTGTGACATCAACAACTCACAAAACTCTTCGTGGTCCACGTGGTGGGATTATCTTAATGGGAAAAGATTTTGATAATCCATTTGGATTGAAGTTGAAAAACGGAAACCTTAAGAAAATGTCTGCTATTTTAAATAGTGCTATTTTCCCAGGAAACCAGGGTGGTCCTTTAGAGCATATTATTGCTGCAAAGGCGGTTGCTTTTGGAGAAGCTTTAACCGATGAGTTTTTACATTACGCCGTACAAGTGAAGAAAAACGCTAAGGTAATGGCTGAAGCTTTTGTTGAAAAAGACTATCAAATCATTTCTGGCGGAACTGATAATCATTGTATGCTTATCGATCTTAGAAATAAAGAGGTGAGCGGTAAAGAAGCTGAGGAAGCTTTAACTAAAGCAGATATTACTGTAAATAAAAACATGGTGCCATTTGACGATAAATCACCATTTGTAACTTCTGGGATTAGAATTGGTACTGCTGCAGTAACTACCAGAGGTTTGGTTGAAAAAGATATGCCTAAGATCGTAGAATTGATCGATAAGGTAATTTCTAATATAAATGATGATGCTAAATTAGCTGAAGTAAAATCTGAAGTGAATGCCTTAATGCATGGTCGTCCACTTTTTAAAGCTTAAGTTATATTTACCAATATTATATAAAAAAAGCTACCAATTTTGGTAGCTTTTTTTATTCGTTTTAGGATCGATCGATTATAATTTCATCTTACGGGTTAAGTAAAAACCTAAAAGTAAAAATGCGCCGGGAGTAAAGAATAAACTGCCCACGTAAGCTAGGTCTCCACTTAAAATGGTATAAGTTTCAAGAAGATTTCCAATAAGAAATCCGAAGCCAACACCCATTAAGACAAGCGATAAATTTAGTAGGATCACTGCCCAAACCGGTGAAGATCTATCTTTTCTAAATTTAAATATAGAGGCGTCCTTATCATGTTCGATAAGCGCGAGCCGCTCTTTGTTTCTCGTTTGAAAGAACAGGAAAAAAATACCAAAGATGCAGGCAAAAAGAGAGATACATATAATAATAGCTGGATTCATATTTTTAATTTTATTTGATTAATGACTAATTTTTAAGCGCTTTCAAAAGTTAAGACGATACTTTACAAAAACAGGTTACAAATAAATTCAAAAAAAAGAAGAAAATTAGTGTAACCAGGTTTTCTTAATCGTCGTCATATAATTAAATGACCATCAAAAAAGACCAATTACTCATCGATCAAATCCTGGGTGGAGATAAGCAAATATTCTCTGTCCTAGTAGATCGTTATAAAAATTTGGTGTTTACCTTATGTTTGCGGTTACTAAAAAATAGAGAAGAGGCCGAAGAAGTTGCTCAAGATAGTTTTGTGAAAATCTATAAATCTCTCAATAAATTTAAAGGAGAAGCAAAATTTTCGACCTGGGTGTATCGAGTAACCTATAATAATTGTCTTGATTTTTTGAAGGCTAAAAAACGTAAATTTCAGGAGTTAAGTGTAGATGCTTATGATGGTTTTGAGATCGAAGATTTAGATAATGCTATTGATCTTCTTGAAGAAAACGAGCGAAAATCGGCGATTTTGAGTTGTATTAATATGCTGAATGAGGACGATGCATTTTTGTTAACTTTACATTATTACGAAGACCAGTCGGTTAAAGAAATTTCTGAGGTCATGAATTTATCGATAGCTAATGTAAAAGTGAAATTGTACCGAAGTCGTAAACAACTGGCGGTTATTTTAAAAAGAAGATTGTCGAATGATATGTTGCTGAATTATGGAAAATAAAGAAAAAAAATTAGACGAATTTACCCAGAAAATTTTCAATGAAACCAGTCTGGAGACTCCATCTTTCGACTTTACCGATGAGGTAATGGCTAATCTTCCTGAAATTCATTCAGCTAAAAGAATAAAAACGAAAACTTCAGTAAAGAAAATAAAATATGAGCCATTAATCTCTAAAAGCGGCTGGGGAATGATCGCAGCTTTTGTGGCGATATTGTTAATTTCAGCACATTTTTCTTCCGCAGTAAAAGCTTCAGGAGTAATGATCGATAAATGGAGTAGGCTAAAATCTGTTTTCAATTTCTCTGTTGAAATGCCCAATTTCGATATTTTAAACACAGATGTTTTGGCGATTTCTATAGCACTTTTTACCGCTTATTTTTTATTAGAAATTTTTCTACTGAATAATTGGATGAATAAAAAGAGCTTTGCTCGATAATCGAGATAAATACTTTCTGGGTTTCTGAAGATAGTTTATCTTAAACTGATTTTTTCTGAAATAAAACCTTCATATTTTCATCGATTCTTGCCGGCCGTTTAGACTCGTGGCTCATTAAACACCAGGTGGTTTTTGCCTGAGCCAGAACTTTATCGGTCTTCTTATTTTTAATACTTACGTGTCTTATCGAAGTCACATTAGTGATTTGATTTACGTAAGTTTGTAGCAGAATTTCGTCGTCTAAAAACGCCTGTTGTTTATAATCGATCTCGTGTCTAACTACTACCCAAAAGAATTCTTCTTTTTGAGCTGCTGAAGCACGAGTCTCCCAATGGCCTTTTGCAACATCCTGGATCCACTGCACATATTGTACATTGTTTACATGGTTTTGCTCATCAAGATCGCTTGAGGTAACCTTGATCTCCATTTCAAAAATTTGGGGTGTGGTGATCATTTATTTTTCGACGATTTTTACCTCAAATAATTTATCCCAGTGTTTTCCAGTAACAAAAAGTTGTTTAGTACGAGGATTGTAAGCGATACCATTTAAAACATGGTTTACTTCGCTAAGTTCATTTTTATTGTCTAATTTATTTCTTAAACCTCTAAAATCGATAAGACCTACAATGGCTCCGTTTTTAGGATTAATAATCGCCACGCCATCTTTCTGGTAGGTGTTTGCGTAAATAAGACCATCTACCCATTCTAACTCATTCATTTTAGAATTTATGCTTTTATGGGTAGCAATTTGGATGTAATCTTCTTCGGCCAAGGTTTCAGGATTCAAAAGCCAGATTTTCTCTGTACCATCACTTTTATAAATATGTTCGCCATTATTACAAAGTCCCCAGCCTTCTTCACTTTGGTTGTAACTAAAGGTTCCTTTTTTCTCAAAAGTTTCACGATCATAGATATAGCCTTCTTTTGACTGCCAGGTAAGTAAAATGATCTGGTCGTTATAAATGGTCATTCCTTCTCCAAAAACCGAATCATCTAAATCGATAATCTGTAAAACTTCACCGGTTTCTAGATCTACTTTTCTAAGATCAGATTCGCCATATTCGCCTGTACTTTCGTATAAAGTATCGTTTAAAAATTCTAATCCTTGTGTGTAAGCTTCTGGATCGTGAGGATACGTGTTTACGATCTCGTAAGTGTAGGCTTTTGGTGGGGTGTCATTAAATATTTTGATCGACTTATTGGTGGTATCTTTTTGGCCTTCGTAATAAACTTCAGCCTTTAGGGTTTGATTTCCTAAAAGTTGATCTTTAAGCGGAATATCAAAAGACCAGTTTGGTGATTTTGCAGTTACTTTTTCTGTATTTAAATAAACAATAACTGAGTCGATACTGAACTCTTTTTTGTTTTCAATTTGCCCTGAAATGCTTTCGTCAAGCTGAAATTCTTTCTTATTTTCATCAGTTTTAATAGTAAAATGCGATTTTTTTGAGCCAGAATTGCTTCCGCAGGAAAAATATAAAAAAGCTAATGTTAAGATTAACAGAGATTTAAATTTCATCATCTTCTAAAGTCCTATTTTGTCTGGCTAAATTAACTAATTCTGTTTAAAAAATGCTTGCCAGAAGTGCTAAAGATTGTATATTTGCACCCGGCAAGTCCCACACAACCAGCTCCTGCTGAATCCCCCAGGGCGGGAACGCAGCAAGGGTAGGCGGTCGTAGCGGTGTGATGTGGGTCGCTTGCCTTTTTTTGTATCTGGAAATTAGCAAAATTAATCGCATATTTGCCTTATGAAAACAGATACTCTTTCTCATAAAGTAGTTCTTATTACCGGTGGTTCTTCAGGAATAGGTAAAGCAATTGGCGACTATTTAAATCAGCATAATTTTAAAGTATATGGTACCAGTAGAAAATCTGCCGGAAAATCATCAAATTTTAATCTTATAGATTTAGATGTTACTAATGAAGATAGTATCTTTAATGCAGTAAAATTAGTTTTAGAAAAAGAAGGACGAATTGATATTTTGATCAATAATGCCGGCGTTGGAATTACGGGACCTTTAGAGGAAACGCCAACACCAGAAACTCGTAAAGCTTTTGAAACCAACTTTTATGGTCCCATAAATGTTTGCAAAGCAGTTTTACCGGTGATGCGAAAGCAAAACGAAGGTCTTATAATTAATGTGACATCGATAGCAGGATATATGGGCTTACCATATCGCGGAATCTATTCTGCTTCTAAAGCGGCTTTAGAAATTGCTACCGAAGCTTTTAGAATGGAGGTGAAGAGCTTCAATATAAAAATGACCTGTGTTGCTCCTGGTGATTTCGCCACTAATATCGCTTCTGGGCGTTATCATGCTCCGGTTTTAGACGATTCTCCTTACAAGCAATCTTATGGAGATTCTTTAAAATTGATGAATGAGCATGTAGATGCGGGGCAGGATCCAGATATGATGGCGAAAGCTGTTCTTAAGATCATAGACGAAAAAGGACCTAAAGGACATTATATTGTTGGTGAGCTTTTGCAAAAAGCGAGTATTGTCTTAAAGAAGATTTTACCAGATAAGGCCTACGAGAAAATGCTTATGAATCACTATAAATTGTAAAAAGTGATTAAATGTGTTATTTTTACACTTAAATAAAATTAAGAATAAACTTATAAAACTTGAAATATGAAATTTTTTATCGACACCGCTAACCTCGATCAAATTAGAGAGGCTCAGGAATTAGGTGTATTAGATGGTGTGACTACAAATCCTTCGTTAATGGCTAAAGAAGGAATTACAGGAAAAGAAAACATTATAAATCACTATAAAAAGATCTGTGAGATCGTAACAGGGGATGTAAGTGCCGAGGTTATTTCTACAGATTTCGAAGGAATTGTAAAAGAAGGAGAAGAGCTTGCTGCACTTCACGATCAAATTATCGTAAAGGTACCAATGATCAAAGAAGGAATTAAAGCAATTAAGCATTTCTCTGATAAAGGAATCAAAACTAACTGTACATTAATTTTTTCTGTAGGTCAGGCTTTATTAGCGGCTAAAGCAGGTGCAACTTATGTATCTCCTTTCTTAGGTCGTTTAGACGATATTTCTACTAATGGTCTAAACCTTATCGAAGAAATTAGATTGGTATATGATAACTACGGATTTGAAACTGAAATCTTAGCAGCTTCTATTCGTCACACAATGCACGTGATCGACTGTGCTAAAATTGGTGCAGATGTAATGACTGGTCCTTTATCTTCTATCGAAGGTTTATTAAAACATCCTTTAACTGATATTGGATTAGAAAAATTCTTAGCAGATTATAAAAAAGGAAACGAGTAATCGTTAGTTCTATATAAAATAAAAAAGCTGCCTTTTGGCAGCTTTTTTTATGTCTTATTTTTTCGAATCAAATTTATTCAGGAAAAAGATCTTAGAAAATATAGAATCTTAGTAATTGATATTCGATGTTCTAGTGAACAATTTTTTCAGAAGCTAAATCAGGTAATAATACTCAGAAATTCAGATGAAATAAAAAGTCTGAAGTAAATTTTGGGCGACTTATTGATTAATAAATTCTACCAATTTAGACTCAAATTCTGGCGAAGAACTAAGCGCGATGTCTCCTTTTATGATTACAGCATCCTTATCTATAAAGTTTAAGCGATATAAGTATTTAGTAGCAAAATCGCTTCCAAATTCCCTGCGAGCAATTTGATATTGATTTTCAGTGCCGTAGTTGTTTTCTTCTAAGATTCTTAGCCACTTATTTTGCTGTCCCATGTCTAGATTTACACCAATAAAATCTAATTCTGGATATTTTTCCTGTAGATTTTTTATAGTTCTAAATTGCCAGATGTAGCGACGAATATTGTTTGCAGACCATAGATAAATAATAGTTTTTTGATCTACAACATCCCCATAAGTAACCTCTTCACCTTTGGTATTTAGAATACTAAGATCTGCAATAGATTTCCCGGTAAAATAATTGGTTTGTATGTTCGCTAGTTGGTTTATTTGCTCAATTTCTGCATAATCCAGCGTTTTTGCAAAATTTAGAACTTTTGCTAAATCTTTTTCGTTCGATGCCATGGTTACTGCCTTACTAAGTAAAATATCTAAAAATTTATTTTTTATAGCAGGTGTGTTAGACAGCGAATCTATAAGAGAGGCTCTTCTCTTAATGTTATCGAAGTTAGAAACATTAAAACACTCTTTATCCTTGTGTTCTTCAAGGCAAAACTCAACGGCTCTGGTTCGAAGGTAATCATCGATAGTATTGGTGTAGACATAATAATTTTGAAGTAGTTCATTATTAAAATCTATGGAATCCCGATAATCATTAAAATCTTCCGGAATCAGTTTTGCGAATTCTGGATGATATTTCTTAATTAGGTATGTATAGCGTTCACGTAGGTCGTAAAATTCATAATCGATAGCCTGTCGCGCTAATTTATTAAAGGTCTCGCTAAGATCCTGCTTAGCGGTATTTTCTTCAAACTCTTCAATCCTTTTGTTGTGGATAGAATCACTAATTTGCTCAAACTCTTCAGGCTTGATCTTGTAATAATTTAAAACAAGATCATTGTTGGCTCTATTCCGAAGAAAAAGATTCAGTAAAAAAGAACTTTCTTTACTTCCTCTTCCGCTAAAATTCAATGAGCGATCAAAATCATAAGTGTTCACCCAAACCATAATGCTATCGCCGGGTTCAAGATAAACTACCTGATTTTCCGGATTATGCTGAAGTGTATAAATTCCCGGAGTAATATCTTCTAAATATTCACCAAATTGGTTTTCGGTGTTTAAGGAAAGTGTATCTACAATTTCCTGATCTTTGGACAAGATTACATATTTTAAGTTTGGATTTACAATTTTACCGCCTAGGTAAACGCGTTCACTATTGGTGCTATTATCGTTGCAACCAACAAGTGAAACTAAAGAAGAAATAATACCTAACAGTAAAAATTTTCTCATCCAAATAAATATAATCTCATATCAAAAAGTCTTGTAACAGATCAACAAATATAAAATGCAGCTAAAATCTTGAATGTTAACCACGAGTTAAAAGGAATTTTCTAAACGTTAATCTTTTAGAAAGTGTACAATATATGCTACTTTTGCGGAAAATTAGAGGAATTTATGCTTTCAGTTTCAAATCTTTCTGTCCAGTTTGGTAAAAGAGTGCTTTTTGATGAAGTGAATACTACTTTTACTGAAGGAAATTGCTACGGAATTATTGGTGCCAATGGTGCCGGTAAATCTACATTTTTAAAAATCTTATCTGGAAAATCAGATCCTACGTCTGGTCATGTTCATTTAGAGCCGGGCAAGCGTATGTCTGTACTGGAGCAAAATCACAATGTATATGATGATTATCCTGTTTTAGAAACGGTTTTAAGAGGAAATAAACCGCTTTTTGAAATTAAGACTGAAATAGATGCTTTATACGCAGATTATTCTGATGAGAATGCAGATCGTATTGGAGAGCTACAGGTTCAGTTTGAAGAAATGGATGGATGGAATGCAGATAGTGCTGCTGCATCTTTACTTTCTAACCTTGGAATAAAAACAGATCTTCATTATACATTAATGAAAGATCTTGATGGTAAACAAAAAGTACGTGTCTTACTGGCACAAGCACTTTTTGGAAATCCTGATGTTTTGATCATGGATGAGCCTACAAACGACCTGGATTACGAAACGATAAGCTGGTTAGAAAATTTCTTGGCAAACTATGATAATACGGTGATCGTGGTATCTCACGACCGTCACTTTTTAGATGCAGTTTGCACGCATATTTCTGATATCGACTTCGGAAAGATTAATCACTTTAGTGGTAACTACTCTTTCTGGTACGAATCTTCGCAATTAGCGGCAAGACAACGTGCGCAGCAGAATAAGAAAGCAGAAGAGAAAAAGAAAGAATTACAGGAATTTATCCAGCGTTTTAGTGCGAACGTAGCGAAATCTAAACAGGCTACATCTCGTAAAAAGATGATCGATAAATTAAATATTGAAGAAATTAAACCTTCAAGTCGTCGTTATCCTGCGATCATTTTTGATAGAGATCGAGAAGCAGGAGATCAGATTTTAAATATCGAAAACCTGGAAGCTTCTATAGAAGGTGAGACACTTTTTAGCGGTGTAGACATCAACTTAACTAAAGGAGATAAAATTGTAGTATTCTCTAGGGATAGTCGTGCAACGACCGCTTTTTACGAGATCATTAATGGAAAAGAAGAACCTGTTGCAGGAAAATTTAATTGGGGAGTAACTACTTCACAATCTTACCTTCCGTTAGATAACTCCGAGTATTTTGAAAATGATCTTACTTTAGTAGATTGGTTAAGACAATATGCCAAAACCGAAGAAGAAAGAGAAGAAGTATTTATTCGTGGTTTCTTAGGAAAAATGTTATTTAGTGGCGAGGAAGCTTTAAAAACCAGTAACGTATTGTCTGGAGGAGAAAAGGTACGTTGCATGTTAAGCCGAATGATGATGATGAGGGCAAACGTGCTAATGCTAGATGAACCTACAAACCACCTTGACCTGGAATCGATTACTGCCTTTAATAACTCGCTTAAGAATTTTAAAGGAACTGTAATGCTTACAACACACGATCACGAGTTTGCACAAACAGTTGCAAACCGTATTATCGAGCTTACTCCAAAAGGAGTGATAGATCGTTACTTAACCTTCGATGAGTATATGAGCGATCCTAAAATAAAGGAGCAACGTGATAAAATGTATTCTTAATTAGTGGAATATCAACTTATAGATAAACGAAAGCCTGAAGTTTCAACTTCAGGCTTTTCTTTTGGCTAAACAAACAAATTTTTATCTAAAATGATATAATTTGTTTTTCTTAAAACATTCCGCCACCCTGGGCTTCATCGTTATCTCTTTGTTTTCTTTTTAATTTCTTACCATTACTTCCTCCAAAACGATAGCTAAATCCTAAATACACATTCTGGAATTCACTTTTAAAGTACCCTTCTTGTTCGTAAGGTCTAGTAGTGCTAAATCTATATTCCTGGGTTCCAAATACATCATTAAAGTTTAAACTAAGCGTGGCTTTTTTATCTAAGAAGGTATAGCGACCACCAATGTTTGCAAAAAACACATCTTCATTTTTAAACTGAAGTTCTTCGCTTGGCCCTCTATAAAATCCAAATAATTGAAGTGTTAGATCTTCAGTAACACTAAAACTATTATTCACTCTTGCGGTGTAAACCGTATTGTCTACTTCAACAAAACTTGTTCCTACGATTCCGCTTTGAGATTGCTGATATAGCTCGAAGCTACCATTAGCACTCCACCAATCGGTAAATTTATAGTTAGAGGAAAGTTCGAATCCGTATGCATTTGTGTCATCAAAGTTTGAAAAAGAGATGATTAAACTTGCAGGATCAGATGGATCTTCTTCGATCAACTGGTTAATGTTATCATTTATATTTCTGAAGAAAACACCACCGGTAAAACTACCATTCTTAAGTTTTCTGGTGTAATTAAATTCAACCGAGTTTGTGAATTGTGGCTGTAAACTCGGGTTTCCTACCACTGTGATCGTTGGAGTGCTTACCTCTCTTACCGGGCTTACCTGTCCTAAACTTGGTCGATCTATTCTACGACTATAACTTACCTGATAGCTATTTTTTTCGTTAGGCGTATAATTGAAGAATCCAGAAGGATATAATGTTACATAATCATCGGTAAATACATTTTCTCCATTTACATTAGCATCGATATCAAAGCTTTCTAGTCTTGTTCCTAACTGGTAAGAGAATTTCTCGAAAGTTTGTCCAAACGTACTATATAATGAGTAGATGTTTCTGTCGTAATCGTAATCTGAATTTTGAGAAGCAGGATTGTTGGTGTCATAATCTTCAGTATTGGTTAATATTCTAGCTTCAGCTCCGGCTTCAAATTTTGACCTCTCTCCAATAGGAAGTGAATAGTCAATATTGGTGATCACATTAGATCTTTCTTCTTTTACGATTTCAGCATAAGAATCAAATCGTGCATTGTTGCTAAAATCTGCTGCAAAATCTTCGTCACCGTCAAAATCATTAAAATCGGCTTCAAATAAAATTTCGTGTCCTTCTTTAGGGAATAAATGTTTGTATGCAAAATTATAACTTGCATTCACATTGTTTAAATCCAGGTCTAAATACTGCTCAAAGTTGTTAGCAGGATTGTTAAGATAGGTAGCGGTAATAGTAGCACCTAATCCGCCATCATAAATATTTTGATTGGTATAGAAGCTAAAAGTGTTATTGTCGTCTAGAAAATAATCTACCCCAATTTTATATAAATACGACTCGGTATCATTCAGCATATCTAAAAATTGTGTAGCGTCTCTACCTATTAGGTTAATGTCATTTATATTTTCTCTTTTTCCGAAGTTAGTTCCAAGATTTGCATAGAAATTTAATTTACCCTGGCGGTAATTAAGATCTAAAGAGCCGTTAAAACGTGCATTTTCACCATAAGTTAAACCGGTGTTTAAACTACCGTTAAATCCATTATTAGCGTTTTTGTGTAGAACGATGTTAATGATTCCGCTCATTCCTTCAGGATTATATTTTGCTGAAGGATTGGTGATCAATTCGATCTTTTTAATGGAGCTTGAAGGGATTTGCTTTAACAATTGAGCAGCATCCATATTTGTAGGCTTTCCGTCAATTAAAATACGAACGTTCGAGTTTCCACGTAGCGCGATATTACCGTCTTGATCTACGTTAACAGAAGGCAGGTTGTTCATGATGTCTGAAGCACTGGCTCCGGCAGTGGTAAGGTCTTTACCAACATTGATAACTTTCCTGTCGATTCTTTGTTCGATCGTGGAACGTTCGGCAACAACTACAACTTCATCCATTTCGGCAACATCAGGATCAAGATTTATGGTTCCTAATTCCATAGGTCCATTACGATCTACGACAATTTCTTTACTGAATTTTTTGTAGCCAATAAATTGGATATTCAGGGTGTAAGTGCCCGATTTTACTTTTTTGATGATGAATGACCCGTCTTCTTCTGATGTTGTTCCGGTGATGATGTTTCCTTCTGTGTCTGTTAAGCTTATGGTAGCGTAAGGAATAGGTTCCTGTAAGTCTGTATCCATAATAGTTCCTGATATTCTGGCAAATGGTTCGTTATTTGCAATAGAATTAAAGCCGGTTAGCGCAAGGATGATGATTAAAAATAACTGTTTCATTTTTTGGTTGATGTTTAGTAATTGAAAGTTTGTTATGTTATAAATAATACTTTGTATTGCATAATACCAAAAAGTGTATTTCTGCAATTTTGATGATTTCTACTATAAAGACGACGCTAAAAAATTAATGTTACAGAAATCCTGAATTAATTTTGAAAAAAGTTCGCGCCTTGCAAATAGCGCGAACCTTATCAAGCATTACTATCTTCTAACCATCAAAAAAAAGATAGCAACGACATTTTTAGACTAGTCTTACCATAAAGACTGATAAGTTTGAAACTTGTTACAGTAAATTTTAAAAAGTATTTTTACTCGATAATCGAGATTATATGATTTGAGCTTTGGCTCAACATAAAAATTAATTTCAAAAAAACAGATCAGGGGTTGGCCCTGAGTTATTTAACAATATGAAAAAGAAAACATTAGTAATAGGAGCTTCTACCAATCCAGCCAGATATTCTAATATGGCGATCAAAAAATTGGTAAGCAAGCAACAACCCGTTGTTGCATTGGGATTAAGAGAAGGAGAAGTTGAAGGAATTGATATAGTAAAAGAAAAAGATCTTTTTACAGATATAGATACCGTAACCTTATACGTTGGTCCAACAAATCAACCTGAATATTACGAATATCTGGTTGCGCTAAATCCTAAGCGTGTAATTTTTAATCCGGGAACAGAGAATCCTGAACTCTACAGAATATTAGAGCAAAATAATATCGAATATCAAAACGCCTGTACTTTAGTTATGCTTGGTACGAATCAATACTAAACCTAAAAAGGTGATTGCACCATTTACGATTAGTAATTCGTAGTTAAATACATAACCGCCCAAATATTCTGATGGTAGATTTCCTAAAATAAAGGTCAAAACCACAGATACTAAAGATACGATCCAAACCAGATGATCTTTTATTTGCATTTTGGTAAAAATTCCGAAAGCAAAAAGACCAAGTAATGGTCCGTAAGTGTAACTGGCGGCTTTTAGAAGTAGATCGATTACACTGCTATCTAGCAAATATTTAAAAGCAATAATAACGATTACTAAAAGCACGCTTATTAAAATATGTGCTCGTTTTCTTATACTGGTTTGGGCGCTGGCTTCTCTTTTCTCGATGTTTAAAAAGTCTACGCAAAAGCTGGTCGTTAAACTGGTTAAAGCGCTATCTGCACTAGAATATGCAGCAGCGATTAAGCCGAGTAAAAAGATAATGGCAAGGCCCATTCCCATCTCAGCATTTAAAGCTATTTCAGGAAAAAGAAGATCGGTTTTTTCTTTACCGTCTAGAACGGGAACGCTAATTCCGTTTTGTTCAGCATAAATAAAAAGAAGTGCTCCTAGGAAAAGAAATAAGATATTTACCGGAATAAAAACCAGGCTGTAAGACATTACATTTTTCTGTGCATCTTTTAGGCTTTTACAGGTTAAATTCTTTTGCATCATATCCTGGTCTAAGCCCGTCATACAAATGGTAATAAACATTCCACCAAAGAAAGCTTTCCAGAAATAATCTTTTTCAAGAAAATTATCAAAATGGAATGTGCTGGTATAAGGAGCAAGTTCTGGAGCCGAGAAAAAGTCGTTCATCGTCCAGTTTAATTCTTGCGACACAAAGTAGATCGCAATCCCTACAGAACCTAACATAAATAGGGTTTGCAGGGTGTCTGTCCAAACAATAGTTTTAATTCCGCCTCGCGAAGTATAGATCCAAATTAATAAGATCGATAAGATAACGGTTACCACGAAAGGAACGTCCCATGCTTCAAAAACAAAGTATTGTAAAACGGTGGCTACCAGAAAAAGTCTGAATGAAGCCCCTAAAACTCTGGATATAAAAAAGAAAAAAGCTCCGGTTTTGTAACTTACGTTTCCGAAGCGATTATTTAAATATTGATAAATTGAAGTAACATTTAAGCTGTAATAAATGGGTAGTAAAACGAAAGAAATCACCAGATAACCAAATAGATAACCGGCTACTACCTGCATATAGCTAAATTGCGAATCTCTTACCCACCCGGGAACCGATATAAAGGTAACACCAGAAAGTGAGGCGCCAACCATTCCAAAAGCTACGATGTACCAGGGAGATTTACCTTCAGCCTTAAAAAAAGCTTCGTTGCTATCTTCTTTTCCTGTGAAATATGAAATTAAAAGTAAAACACCAAAGTAAAGTGCGATGAGTAGTACAATATGTATAGGTTCCATAAATACGAATTTAACCAAAACAATTGCAAACTTAGCATATTACTAACTATTTGCATCGGTTTAAAAATTGTAAATTTGCGGCTATGGATTTTTCTTCGAAATTATTGGAGCAGGCTGTAGACCAAATGTCGCAGTTGCCCGGTATAGGAAAACGTACCGCGCTTAGATTGGTTTTACACCTTTTAAGGCAACCCGAAACGCAAACCGAACAACTTACCAAAGCACTTTCTAAACTTAAAGCAGAAATAAAAAGATGTCGAAATTGTTATAATATTAGCGATACAGAGCTTTGTGATATTTGTGCAAATCCTTCCAGACAGGAAGACCTTGTTTGCGTTGTAGAAGATATTCGTGATGTGATGGCGATCGAAAATACAGGGCAATATCGCGGGATGTATCATGTTTTGGGTGGTAAAATAAGCCCTATGGATGGTATTGGTCCTTCACAACTTACGATAAAACCATTAATCGAAAAGGTGAAAGATGGCAAGATACAGGAGATCATTTTTGCATTAAGTAGCACGATGGAAGGTGATACGACGAACTTTTATATTTATAAACAATTAGAAGGAACGGGTATAAAAACATCTACCATCGCAAGAGGAATTAGTGTAGGAGACGAACTAGAATATGCAGATGAGGTAACTTTAGGACGAAGTATTACTAATCGAGTTCCTTTCGAAAATAGCCTAAAAAGTTAAAATGCTTTAAGCTTCTGCTTTCAGGTTGAAGGATGAAATTGTAATTTTACACAGTAAATTTTTAAGTGTAGACGCAAGAATATTTTCAGTGAATTTATATTTTATTGATTTTTTAATATTTAAAAACCTTTAATTTAAGTAAATTCGCAAACGAAATAACAAAAAATAGCTTTCAAATATAGATATGGCAAAATTTGAACTGAAATTACCTAAAATGGGAGAAAGTGTTGCAGAGGCAACCATAACCAGCTGGTTAAAAGAAGTAGGAGATACCATTGAAGCAGATGAACCGGTGCTTGAAATTGCTACAGATAAAGTAGATAGCGAAGTACCAAGTGAAGTAGATGGTAAGCTTGTAGAAATACTTTTTGAGGCAGATGATGTAGTTGAAGTTGGCCAAACGATCGCTATTATAGAAACTGATGGCGAAGTTAACCAGGATGATGATTTAGCTATTGATCTTGAAGAAGATGAGAGCGATGAAGATAGCCAAGCAGATTCTGATGAAGTAGAGCAACATGCTGCAGAAGCTGAAGCTGCGGTCGAAACCGCAATGGAAACCACAGGAAGTTCAGATTATTCAGATTCAGATCGTTTTTATTCTCCATTAGTAAAAAACATTGCTAAAGAAGAGAATATTAGCCTGGAAGAGCTGGAAACCGTAAAAGGTACGGGGAAAGATGGGCGCGTTACTAAAGATGATATCTTAGCTTATGTAGAAAACCGTGGAAGCAAGCCAAAAGCTTCAACGGCCAACAATACTACTTCAAAATCAGATCATTTAGAACCTGCTTTTAAAAATCAGGAGAATGTGGTGACTTCTGGCGAAGACGAGATCATCGAAATGAGCCGTATGGGTAAAATGATTAGTAAGCACATGATCGATAGTGTGCAAACTTCTGCCCATGTACAATCTTTTATTGAGGTTGATGTGACAAATATATGGAATTGGAGAAACAAGCATAAGGAAGCTTTTCAGAAAAGAGAAGGGGAGAAGTTAACCTTTACACCAATATTTATGGAAGCCGTGGCCAAGGCGATACGAGACTTTCCTTTAATAAATATCTCCGTAAGTGGTGATAAAGTGATCAAAAAGAAGGATATTAATTTAGGAATGGCTGCTGCATTACCAGATGGTAATCTTATCGTTCCGGTAATTAAAAATGCAGATAGGCTAAATCTTGTAGGCATGGCTAAGGCTGTAAATGATCTTGCTAACCGTGCACGACAAAATAAACTGAAGCCAGATGATATACAAGGTGGAACATATACGGTAACTAATGTGGGAACATTTGGCAGTATTATGGGAACACCAATTATCAATCAGCCTCAGGTTGGGATTCTGGCTTTAGGTGCAATTAGAAAAATGCCAGCTGTTATCGAAACTCCAGAAGGTGATTTTATCGGGATTCGATATAAAATGATCCTTTCACATAGTTATGATCATCGTGTTGTAAATGGTGCGCTTGGTGGACAATTTGTGCAACGTGTAGCTCAATACTTAGAAGGCTTCGATAAGAATAGAGAAATATAAAATTAATATATATAAAGAGAAACCGGAATTGCTTTTTATGGGGCGATTCCGGTTTTCTTTTTATATTGCTGTAAGAAAAATCAAACCTTAAAAGATGGAATTAAAGCTTACAAAGCCTATTTGTTTTTTCGATCTGGAAACCACCGGAACGAACCTTGCTAAAGATAGGATTGTAGAAATAGCGATATTAAAAGTGTATCCTAACGGGAATAAAGAAAGTAGAACCTGGTTGGTAAATCCAGAAATGGAGATTCCAAAAGAGGTTATTGCTATTCACGGAATTTCGAACGAGAAAGTGGCGAACGAGCCGACTTTTAAAGAATTATCCAAGCAAATCTACGACATGATTAAAGGTTGTGATCTTGGAGGCTATAATTCCAATCGCTTTGATATACCACTTTTAGCTGAAGAATTACTACGTGCAGATATCGATTTTGATATGAAGAATATGCTTGCCGTAGATGTACAAACGATCTTCCATAAAAAAGAGCAGCGAACTTTAGCAGCCGCTCTGAAATTTTACTGCGGAAAAGATCTTATCGATGCGCATAGTGCCGCTGCAGATACCGAAGCTACTTACGAAGTTTTAAAATCTCAATTGGATAAATATGAAGATCTGGAGAACGATATTAAATGGTTATCGCAATACAGTGCTCGTAAGAATTTTGCAGATTTTGCCGGTTTTATAAGTTTTAATAAAAAAGGACAAGAAGTTTTTTCTTTTGGTAAATATCGGGGCAAGCTGGTAGAAGAAGTGCTTGAGAAAGAACCTGGTTATTTTGGCTGGTTACAAAATGCAGATTTTCCGCTATATACCAAGAAAGTATTAACCGCTATAAAATTACGTAAGCTGAATACAAAACTTTAAAAATGCGGCTTCTGCTTCTTTTTTTTCTGTTTATTTCTATGAGCGCTCTTGGGCAAGCTATCAGAGCAGTGGGGCAGGTGGTAGATGCTGAAACTTTAAAGCCATTACCTTACGTAAATATTGTTTTAGAGCCAGAAAAAAGAGGAATTTCTACAGATAAAGAAGGTAGGTATTCTTTTGTAGTAAAAGATATAAGTGAAGATACAGATGTTAAATTTAGTTATGTAGGTTACGAATCTAAATATGCGCAGTTAAAGGAATTAAAGGGAAAAGTGATTCGGTTAAAACCTTCTGTAGATCATTTAGCTGAAGTTCGTTTATATAATATTAAGGAAAAAAAGAGAAAACGAATTAACGATTTTCGACATAAGGAAATTATTGGGCTTGGTAATTTTAGCGGTGGGCAATATCCAAGTATTGTAGCTAGATATTACGATAAGCCGGAAAAGTTTGATGAAGGTTGTTTTATAGAGAATATTGAAGTCCGTTATTTTTCCGTAGAAAAAACACTTTACGGAAGCGCGAAATTCAGGTTGCGGATTATGGCAGTAGATAAAAAAGGAAAACCTTCCTACGATTTACTAAGCGATGGATTGATTATCCAGAAAGAGGCCAGCCAGTTTAAAAGCAAAATTGATATGCTTCCATATAAAATTGCGGTTCCAAAGGATGGCTTTTTTGTAGCAGTAGAGCATTTGTTTATTGAAGAAAATGCCTATTTTGAAGAAAAAGATTATCGTGTTAACGACACTATTATTTATCGTGATGTGAAATTGCGTAAATACGGACCAGTTTTTAGCGGAGTTTTAGAAGAATATAGGGAAGGTTTTAATTCATATTACAAAGACACTAATGGCTGGCAAAAAATGGATAATTTAGATAATTCGAATGAAGTTTTTTCTGGAATGTTGCCAGTTCCGGCATTCAAAATAACCTTGACAGACTAGAGACTAAAAAAACAGATTAAAAAGTATTGCAAATGAAGCTTATTTGTATAGGTAGAAATTATACCGATCATATTGCCGAGTTAGAAAATGAAAAGCCAGAAGATCCTGTAGTTTTTCAGAAGCCAGATACGGCGATATTATTAAAAAAACAGCCTTTTTTTATTCCAGATTTTTCTAATGATGTGCATTACGAAGTAGAATTACTGGTAAAGATCACACGAGTAGGAAAACATATTCAGCCTAAATTTGCTCATAAATACTATGATGAAATAGGTTTGGGAATCGATTTTACGGCCAGAGATCTTCAGTCGAAACTTAAATCTAAAGGACTTCCGTGGGAAAAAGCAAAAGGATTTGATGGTGCCGCGGTAATTGGTGAAAAATGGCTGGATAAAAATCAGTTTTCAGATTTAAACAATATTAATTTCAGTTTAAAAAAGAATGACGAAATTGTACAAAATGGCAATAGTTCTTTGATGCTTTGGAAAATTGACGAACTAATTGCTTATATTTCAACATTCTTTACATTAAAGATCGGTGATATTATTTTTACCGGGACGCCTGCAGGTGTTGGCCCGGTTGCTTCAGAGGATAATCTAACCGGATTTATTGAAGAAGAAGAAATTTTTTCTATAAATATTAAATAACCCCATGAGTAGCTACGATTTAAAAGATGTAGAAGAAATGGCAGGCGGTGATCAGGAATTTATGCTTGTAGTAGTACAAACTTTTCTTGAAGAGATTCCGCCAGATGTAGAAGCCATGAATGAAGCTATAAATAATGGTAACGCAAATCTCGCCTACAGTTTTGCCCATAAGATGAAACCAAACCTAAAATTGTTTGGTTTACAGTTAATGCCGGAAATTACTGTAATCGAGCAATGGTCTAAACAAGGGAAAAATAAAGAAGATGCTCCAAAAGCTGCAAGAACGATTACAGCTAAAGTAACGCAGGTTTGCAAAGAATTAAAACAAGATTTTAATCTGTAATGAACGCAGAGATCATAACGATTGGCGACGAAATTCTTATCGGCCAGATCATCGATACCAATTCGGCTTACATTGCAAAAGAGCTTAATAAAATAGGGGTAAGTATTCATCAAATAACTTCTATAGAAGATGAATGGAACCATATTTTAACTACTTTAGGTGAAGCCCAAAAAAGAGCAGATATTGTAATTATTACCGGTGGGCTTGGGCCTACCAAAGATGATATTACCAAAAAGTGTCTCTGCGAATTTTTTAATGATACCCTGGTAAAAGACGAGGAAGTTTTAACGCATGTCGAAGAGCTTTTTGAAAAATATATCGATACACCAATTTCAGATCTTAACAGGATGCAGGCGTTGGTGCCATCTAAAGCAGAGGTTTTAAAGAATAGTTATGGGACTGCTCCCGGAATGTGGCTTAAAAAAGATAATACTGTATTTGTTTCTATGCCGGGTGTGCCATACGAGATGAAAGCATTAATGCAAGATGAGGTAATTCCAAGAATTAGAGAGCGTTTTAAACGACCTTTTATTTTGCATAAAACAGTGCTGACATTAGGGATGGGTGAAAGTGCTATTGCTGAAAAAATTGAGTCCTGGGAAGAAGCATTACCGGCTCATATACGCCTGGCTTATTTGCCAAACTTGGGTAAAGTACGTTTACGTTTAAGTACAAAAGGTAGTGATCCTAAAATAATGGAACAGGAAGTAGATGATCAAATCGCTTCACTTAGCCAGATCATTGGAGATATTATAAAAGGAGTAGAGGAAGAAGAGCCTATAGAAGTTCAGATTGGTAATTTATTAAAAGAAAAAAATACCAGCCTGGCTACTGCTGAAAGTTTTACAGGAGGAAGATTAGCTTCTATATTTACTAAAAACGCAGGTTCTTCAGCTTTTTTTAAAGGGAGCGTGGTGGCATATGCTACAGAAGCTAAAGTGAATATTCTTGGAGTTTCGCAGGAGCTTATTGATAAATATTCTGTGGTAAGTAATGAAGTGGCTTGTGAAATGGCCAGGAAAGTAAAAGCTTTATACCAAACCGATTACGCCATTGCAACAACAGGAAACGCAGGCCCATCAAAAGGAGATAGCGATGCAGATGTTGGAACTGTCTTTTTAGCGATCGCCACACCAGATCATGTTTTTGCCAGAGAATTCAATTTTGGGAATCATAGAGACAAGGTGGTTGGGAAGGCCGTAAATAAATGTATGGAGCTGGTATTAGAAGAAATTTACAGCCAGAAATAAAGGTGTTTTCTTCAATAATTTCATACTCAATAACAACGAAAATAATATCGTAAATTTTTTTACAGAATGTGTTGTGAATTAGGGATAAAAATCGTTAATTTGCACCCTGTTTTGAAATAACGAGATAAAGTATAGAGCAATGTCAAGAGTTTGTGAACTTACAGGTAAAAAAGCGATGGTTGGGAATAATGTTTCTCACGCAATGAATAAAACCAAGCGTAAATTTAACGCGAACCTGGTTAAGAAACGTTTTTTTATTCCTGAAGAGGATAAATGGATCACTTTAAAAGTGTCTACCTCTGCGCTTAAAAATATTAACAAGAAAGGAATCTCTGCCGTTATTAAAGAGGCTAGAGCAAAAGGATTTCTTCAAAAATAATCCTTTACTTATAAAAACAAATTAAGATGGCAAAGAAAGGAAACAGAGTACAGGTTATTTTAGAATGTACCGAGCATAAAGCTTCTGGACAACCAGGTACATCAAGATACATTACTACGAAGAATAAAAAGAATACACCGGATAGAATGGAGTTAAAGAAATTTAACCCAATCTTGAAAAAAATGACGGTTCATAAAGAGATTAAATAATTTGAGTCATGGCAAAGAAATCAGTTGCAGCATTACAAACAGGATCTAAGAGATTAACCAAAGCTATTAAAATGGTTAAATCTCCTAAAACAGGTGCATATACTTTCGTTGAAGCTATTATGGCTCCTGAAGATGTTAACGATTATTTGAAAAAGTAATCGGATAAAAAATTTATAATTTTTTTAAAAGGCCGTCCTGATTTGTTATCTGGACGGCTTTTTCTTTTTATGTATATTTACCCCTAATTATAGAGTCCTTTTTTCAATTAGGACCATTCTCATTAAAACTAACAATCAAAAATGAGTTTATTTAAAAAGATTTTTTCAAAAGAAAAGAAAGAAACTCTCGATAAAGGGCTAGAAAAAAGTAAGACCAGTTTTTTCTCTAAAATGAGTAAAGCTGTTGCCGGGAAATCTAAAGTAGACGATGAAGTTTTAGATGATCTGGAAGATGTATTGGTTAGTAGTGACGTAGGAGTTGCTACCACAATCAAAATAATAAACCGAATTGAAGATCGCGTAGCTAAAGATAAATATCTGGGTACAGACGAGCTTAATCAGATCTTACGTGAAGAAATTGCAGGTTTGTTATCTGAAACAAATTCTGGTAACGCTACAGATTTTTCTGTTCCAGATAAGAAACCATACGTAATGATGGTTGTTGGGGTAAATGGTGTTGGAAAAACAACGACCATTGGTAAACTTGCCAATCAATTTAAAAGTCGTGGATTAAAAGTAGTTTTAGGTGCAGCCGATACTTTTAGAGCTGCAGCAATAGATCAATTACAAGTTTGGGCAGAACGTACAGACGTGCCTATTATCAAACAATCTATGGGAAGTGATCCAGCCTCTGTTGCTTTTGATACGGTACAAAATGCAGTCAAAATGGATGCCGATGTCGTTCTTATCGATACTGCTGGAAGATTGCATAATAAGGTAAATCTTATGAAAGAACTCTCTAAAGTAAAACGAGTGATGCAAAAGGTAATTCCAGATGCACCACACGAAGTACTTTTAGTTTTAGACGGTTCGACCGGGCAAAATGCTTTTGAACAGGCTAAACAATTTACAGCCGCTACTGAAGTTACCTCTCTAGCTGTAACCAAGCTGGATGGAACTGCAAAAGGCGGCGTAGTAATTGGGATTAGCGACCAGTTCCAGATTCCAGTAAAATATATTGGTGTGGGAGAACGTGTAGAAGATCTTCAGGTTTTTAATAAACTTGAGTTTGTAGATTCATTTTTCAAATAATCCTTGCTGATTTTATCGATTTTGAGCCTGTATTTTATATGCGTTCAAGATCATAAATTTCAAGTTTGATAACTTCCTGAAGTTTTTTTGATTTCGATTCATTTTAGGAAACGACTATTTTTCGGATATACTTTAGTGCTTTTAAAGACTATTTTCTTCCGAAGAAATTTTAAGCAGAATAAGATTTGTTCTTTAGAACATACAAATAAACCAACAACTAATAGCAACCAACTAATTACCCCATATGAAAAAGATCTTATTCTTGTGCGGAATATTGGCCATCATAGGCTGTAAAAAAGATAAAGAAAGTACAGACGATTCTCAAGGAATTGAAACTTCAGATTCTACAACAACAAGCCAATCTCAGGGCGATGAAATGTTGGAGTTTAAAGTTTTAGATTCTAAATATATCGAGAATGATGTGCTTTGGTCGCCATTCGAAATCGAGCTTTATAAAGTTACAGAAAAGAAATATGATAGCTTAAAATCGATAATTCTCGAAAAATCTGTGACAGAATTACAAAATGCGATCGCAAAAGAAGAACTTACTTACGAAGAGCTTACTTTATTTTATTTATATAGAATGCGAAAGCTAGATCGTGAAAATAATCTTTCTTTAAATTCTGTAATAGCGATTAATCCAGATGTGCTTACCGAAGCTCGTTTAAAGGATAGAAATTATAAAAATACCGAGAATAAAAGTCCAATTTTTGGTATTCCGGTATTACTAAAAGATAATATTAATACGGCTACGATGCCCACAACGGCGGGTGCTGTGGCTTTACAAGGCAATACAACACCAAATGCTTTTATTACCACTCAATTGGAAACTAGTGGTGCAATCATATTAGGAAAAGCAAACCTTAGTGAATGGGCCTATTTTTTCTGTAAGGGATGTCCAAGTGGATATTCTGCTGTTGGTGGCCAAACTTTGAATCCTTACGGACGTAGAATTTTTGATACCGGAGGTTCCAGCTCTGGTAGTGGCGTTGCAGTGGCAGCTAATTTTGCCCCTTTGGCAGTAGGATCTGAAACTTCAGGATCTATACTTTCACCATCCAGTCAGAATAGTTTGGTGGGATTAAAACCAACAATCGGACTTTTAAGTAGAACGGGAATTGTTCCTATTTCAAGCACCTTAGATACTCCTGGCCCAATGACTAAAACCGTTATGGACAACGCCATTTTGTTGAGTGCTATGGCGGGAAGAGATACAAGTGACGCAAAAGTTTTTGGAGATTCTATAAAAGTGACCACAGATTATTATTCGGCTTTGACAGATACTACAAGTTTACGCGGAGTAAGATTGGGTGTGATCAAAGAACTTACTGAAGATTCTTTATATAGTCGTGCGATCAACGATCTTAAAAAAGTTGGAGCTCAAATCGTCGAATTTGAAGCTGAAGATATCGATTTGCCAAATTTTCTTAGGCTGTTAAATCTTGATATGAAAAAAGATCTTCCCGCTTATCTAAAGCGATATGGCAAAAGGGTAGACGTTAGATCTGTAGAAGATATAATGGCTTTTAATGTTAAAGATTCAGTGCAACGTGCTCCTTATGGGCAGGGATTGTTTGAAGGAATTGTAAAGGATACCGCTTCAGCAGAAGAATTTCAGGCAATAAAAGATACCCTAAAAACACGCGGAAAGCGGTTTTTTAATATCCCGATGAAAGAATATGATTTAGACGGTGTTCTTTCGATAAATAATTATCATGCCGGTTTTGCCGCAGTTGCAGAATATCCTGCGATCACAGTACCTATGGGCTATGATGATAATGGAGAACCTAAAGGTTTAACCTTTATTTCTATTCCTTATTCTGAACAAAATTTACTACGCTGGGCTTATGCATACGAGCAGGAATCGCAGCAGCGTAAACCACCAAAAGACTATTCTAAGTAATGGCACAACGATACCTGATTATATTTACCAAACTTATATTTATATACTGTCTGTTTTATGTAATCATGAAAATACTGGCCGTTTTTCAGGGCGCATGGCTTTATGCCAATCTAATTATGGCGTTTCCGGTACTCATATTGGGTCTTTTAGGCGCATATTTTGTTAGGATCAAAAAGTATAATTGGCTATACGTTATCATTTGTGCAATACTTATAAGTATTATCAGGTATTACGAACAAGGTTGGTTATTAGGCCTGCATAATTATTTTGGAGCTTAGAAGATATATTCTAACTATATAGATTATAAAAACCCATCTTACGAAAGTTTCGATGGGTTTTTTATAGCCTAAAAGTTGGCGATTGTTAGTATCTTAGTACAACTCTTATAATTTTTCTAAACTAAATTCAATCACTTTATGAAAAAAATTTACTTGCTGATAATGCTATTGCTTGTTAGTGTGGCAGTTTCAGCACAAGAAAATGCAAAATGGCTACGATATCCGTCGATTTCTCCAAATGGTGAGACCATCGTATTTGGATATATGGGTAACCTTTATCACGTGAGTAGCGATGGTGGTGTGGCTATCGCGATAACTACGGGCGATGCTTACGATATGCGGCCTGTTTGGAGTAACAATTCTAAGAGCATTGCTTTTGCCAGTGATCGCTATGGGAATTTTGATGTATATACAATGCCGGCAACTGGCGGCACACCAACAAGATTAACTTTTAATAGCGCTAATGATTATCCTTACGATTTCACACCAGAGGATGATAAAATTCTCTACGGAAGTGGTCGTAATGCACCGGCTTCTAGCGTTAGATTTCCTAATCCCGGATTATTTCAAAATTTATATACCATTCCTGTAAAAGGAGGAAGACCAGAATTACTTACTGCAGCGGGAGCTGAAGAAGCTCATTTTAGTAATGATGGGGAATATTTGATATTTCAGGATAGAAAAGGTTACGAAGATGCCTGGAGAAAACATCACACTTCAGCAGTGACCAGAGATATTTGGTTGTACGATGTTAAGAAAGATTCTTACCAACAGATCAGCGATTTTGAAGGTGAAGATCGTGAGCCGGTTTTTAGTGCAGATGCTTCAAAAATATTTTACCTAAATGAAAAAGACGGTACACAAAATCTATACGTAAAAAAACTTGATTCTGGTTCCGAAGAAAAACTGACGAATTTTAAAGATTTTCCGGTTCGTCATTTAAGTATTTCAGATAATGATAAACTTGCTTTTTCCTGGAAAGGCGAAGTTTATACCATGATGCCGGGATCTGAGCCTGAAAAATTAGCAATAAAAGTTTTAGATGATGCTGCTTTCGAGGCTATCAAAAATATGGATATAAACAGTGTAACCGAGTTTGCTGTTAGTCCGAATAACAAAGAGATCGCTTTTGTAAACCGCGGGGAAGTTTTTGTAACCGGTGTAGACGATTCTCGTACCAAAAGAATCACCAATACTTCTACGCAAGAGCGAATGATAAGCTGGTCGCCAAACGGAAAAGAACTTATTTTTTCCGGGGAACAGGATGGTAGCTGGAATGTGTATAAAGCGACACTAAATCGACCTCAGGAAGAGTATTTTTATGCTTCAACCATTGTTGATATTAAGCCTTTAATTAATACTGAAGCAGAAGAATTTCAGGCAAAAATAGCTCCAGATTCATCCAAGATCGCCTTTGTAGAAGAGCGAAATATTTTAAAGGTAATGGATCTAAAATCGGGCAAGAAAACAGTTATTCTTCCTGAAGGTAGAAATCATTCTTACAGCGATGGAGACTGGTCTTTTCAATGGAGCCCGGATAGCCGTTGGTTAATGGTAGACGATCAAAAAGGTTATTTCTTCCTTAACAATACCGCCTTGATCAAAGCTGATGGTAGCGGTGAAATTTTTCATCCTGTAAATAGCGGATTTGGAGAATCGAATGCCAAATGGGCGATGGATGGTAAGATGATGACGTACGCCAGCAGTCGTGAAGGTAGAAAATCTTTAGCATTACAGGGAAGTACAGAGCAGGATATCTATGCGATCTTTTTCGACCAAAAAGCTTACGATCGTTACACTTTAAGCGAAGAAGAATTCAAGCTTTTAGAAGAGCGGGAGAAAAAGGAGAAAGAAGAAAAGGAAAAAGCTGAAGAAGACAATAAAAAGTCTAAAAAGAAGAAAGAGGATAAAAAAGAAGAATTAAAGCTCGATTTTGATAATCTGGATATTCGTAAAGTAAAACTTACGATCAATTCGGCCAGCATTAGTGATTATGTACTAAATAAAGATGCGAGTAAGGTTTTTTACCTGGCTTCTTTTGAAAAAGGATATGATCTTTGGGTAACCGAGCCTAGAACAAGAGAAACTAAGATTTTAGCTAAAATGGGCGGTTCGCCAAGCGGAATCGAAATTAGCGAAGATGGAAAATCATTATTTTTAAGTAATAATGGCAGGCTGGTAAAAGTGGATGCTGAGAGTGGTAAAGTAGATAATATCGCTATTAACGGAGATATGGTTATAGATGCCGCTGCAGAAAGAGAATATATGTTTAACCACATGTGGAGACAGGTAACCAAGAAATTCTATGATCCAGAAATTCATGGCATCGATTGGCAAATGTATCATGATGAATATGCCAAGTTTTTGCCACACATCAATAACAATTACGATTTTCAGGAATTGTTAAGTGAACTTTTAGGAGAATTAAATGCTTCGCACACCGGTGGGCGTTATTATGCTTCAGGCGCTAACGGAGATCACACCGCATCTTTAGGTTTGTTATATGACGAATCTTATATGGGCGAAGGAATTAAAATTTCCGAAGTTATCTCGGGAGGGCCATTAGATAATGCCGATAGTAAAATAAAAGCAGGTGATATTATTACCAAAATCAACGGTAAAAGCATCGAATCTAATGAAAACTGGAATAAGTATTTAAATAACATTCAGGATAAAAATACACTGCTAACGATTAAGAGCGGCAATTCAACTTTTGAAGAAACCATTAAGCCGGTTTCAGAAGGATCTATTCGTAGTTTGATGTATAAACGTTGGGTAAGAACTATGGAGCGCAAAACCGATAGCCTTAGTGGTGGAAAACTGGGTTACGTGCATATCCAGGGAATGAATGACGGAAGTTTTAGAGATGTCTTTGAAAATGCACTTGGTAAGAATTTAGAAAAAGAAGGTCTTGTGGTAGATACCCGTTTTAATGGTGGTGGTTGGTTACACGACGATCTTAATACTTTTTTAAGCGGAGAAGAATATCTAAAATTCGCACCGCAGGGAGAAGTGATTAGCGGTGGTGAACCAATGGCTCGCTGGACGAAACCAAGCATCGTTTTAATGAGCGAAGGAAACTATAGTGATGCTTTTATCTTCCCTTACGTGTACAAACAAAATGGAATTGGTAAACTGGTAGGAATGCCTGTTGCCGGTACTGGTACAGCAGTTTGGTGGGAGCGACAAATAGATCCTTCGATCGTATTTGGAATTCCTATGGTAGCCACTATTGGAGCAGAAGGTGTACCAACCGAGAATATGGAATTACAGCCAGATATCGAAGTTGCTTTACCTTATAACGAATTTTTAAATGGTGAAGATCCACAGCTGCAAACCGCAGTAAAAGAACTTTTGAAAGAAACCGAATAGTATTTTTTAAACATAGTTATTCCAAATTATATCGGAATTGATCTAAAATGAATTTAGAACTGCCTCGTGAAAATTTTTTCCGGGGCAGTTTTTTTATAGCCTCCAAAAGTCTATTTTTAGGTTTTGCATTACGATATGAAGCTAACTTACCCCAGCAAAGTCTATTTAAACGGAGAATGGTTAAAGCCTGAAGAGGCGAAAATCTCTGTTTTTGATCGTGGTTTTTTATTTGGCGACGGTATTTACGAAGTCGTTCCTTTTTATAGCGGAAAACTATTTTTGCTGAAAGAACATTTAGACCGATTAAAATATTCTTTAAATGAAGTCGAACTGAAATGCGATATTGGTGATTTTGAAGCACTAATTTTAAAAGCGATCGATCTGGCTAAATTAAACCAGGAAGACGGTGCAATCTATATTCAGGTGAGTAGGGGAATGGCACCAAGAACACATTATTTTCCTGAAAAATACAATGCTACAGTGCTTATGTATGCCTATAAAACCAATCTTAGAGGTTTTCAGCAGGAATTTAAAGATGTGGTGGTGTCCAATGATTTACGTTGGCATCGTTGCGATATAAAATCGGTTTCTCTAATGGCCAATATTATCGCAAATACCGAAGCTAAAAAAGGTGGTTTTGCTGAAAATATAATGATTAGAGATGGTTTTTTTACTGAAGGTTCACATTCTTCCCTGTTCTTTGTGAAAAACGATACGGTTTATACACATCCCAACGGTAAATTCATTTTACCCGGAATTACCCGAAATTTTCTTATTCAACTATGTAAGAACAATGCTATAGAAATTGTCGAAGAAGCACTTCCGGTTTCAGCACTAGATGAGGTTACTGAAGTTTTTATCACCGGAACTACCACTCAGATCACAGCGATTAAGAATCTACATTTTCCGGATAAAATTTTGAATTTTGGAGACGAAATCGGGAAAGTGACCAAAAGGCTTCAGCAATTATTTTCAGAAGAAGTAAAGAAACAAACCGGAGTGGATTTAAGTTAGTAGTTGATGAAAAAGCTCTCAGCTGTCAGCTATTAGCTCTCAGCCAAAGTTTTAATAATTGTAAAACATAAATAAGTCTTGGCGTAGCATTCTTAAAAATAGACTTAATCATTCTTCTAAAACACCTTGCGCTTTCAGGATCGATAATACTTTATCTACAGGTAGTTTTTCGATCGTATGACCTTGATATCCGGTCATATCTTCAGCCATAAACAAACTATTAATAATAGCTTCTTCCGTAGCTTCGTTTGCAGCCATAAAAAGTGGAGACATCCAGTCGTTAGGAACACTTTCGGTTTTATAAATTTCTTTTGTTTGATATGGCATCCGAACTTCTTCCGCAGTAGAAAAAGCGATAATATAATCTCCACTTCCGTTAGAGGCAATTCCGCCGGTTTGTGCCAATCCCATAAAAGCACGTTTGGCCAGTCGTTCTAAATTACGGTTGGTTAAAGGTGCATCGGTAGCAACAACGATCATACAACTACCATCTACATTGTTCTGCAACTCATCTGAAAAGGCGAAATTCTTTAATTTTTCACCCATATTTACGCCGGCAATATCCAGAACTCCACCAAAATTACTTTGTACTAAAACGCCTACAGTATAGCCGCCAAGATTTTCGGGTAATTTGCGGGAAGAAGTTCCTAATCCGCCTTTATAACCAAAACAGATCGTGCCCGTGCCGGCACCAATATTTCCTTGTTTCGGTTTATCTGTACTTGCATTTTCTATAGCTGAAATTACATCGCTTGTTGAAACATGCTGCCCTCTTATATCATTTAAGTAGCCATCGTTAGTTTCGCCAACTATCGCATTGACCGATCTTACGTTCTCGTTTCCGGGTAGATTTAGCGTATATTTTATAACGGCATCAATACCAGTAGCAACATTCAAAGTGTTGGTTAGAATAATTGGAGTTTCGATATTTCCCAGTTCATTTATTTGGGTGGTGCCAGCCAATTTTCCAAAGCCGTTACCCACAAAAACTGCCGCCGGTACTTTATCCTGAAAAATATTCCCACCGTGGGGCAAAATTGCAGTAACTCCGGTTCTAATAGAATCGCCTTTGATTAGAGTGGTATGACCAACTTTTACGCCTTTAACATCAACAATACTATTGGTGGCGCCAACGGGCATAACTCCGGTTTTAATACCCAATTCTCTGGCGGTTTTTTGAGCATATGTGGATAGTTGAACAATAAAAATGAGCAGAAAAAAAAGCCGAAATTTCATAGAATATTGATTGATCTTTTAAAGATACACTATTCTTAAAAATAACTTCCCAGTCCATAAAATAATCGAAAACACTGCTCGTTCTTTAAACCCAAATCAAAGAAAACTCAAAAGAAAACTCAATTTATGTTAGATCGATTATTTCTGCGAAAACTAACGCATAAAGGGAAAATAGCCTATTGGATTATTCAATTGGTATTAGATGCACTTTTTATATGCTACCTTTTTATTTTTATGGATTATGATATGGATCGTTTTGCGGGTGATGGCTACGGAATCGTAATTGGCGGTGTAATTGCTGCGATGCTAATTTCTGGAGTTATCTGCCTGGCATTATGTAAGAAACCTGAAAAAGAATTGCATTCTCAACAAGATTGAATTTGCTGAAAACCACTTAAAAGCTAAATTTTAGTCGAGATCCTTAGTATTTCGTTCATCTTCACTACTTTTGCACTCCTAAACGAAGATTTTACATGAGGACTAAATCGCTAAAAAAGAACAGGATAAATGTGGTAACCCTTGGTTGTAGTAAGAATGTTTACGACAGCGAAGTGTTGATGGGTCAGTTAAAAGCGAATAATAAAGAGGTTGTTCACGAGCAGGAAGGAAATATCGTAGTGATAAATACCTGTGGTTTTATCGATAACGCTAAAGAACAATCTGTAAATACGATTTTAGAGTTTGTAGAGAAAAAGGAGCAGGGCGATGTAGATAAGGTGTTTGTGACCGGCTGTTTAAGTGAGCGCTATAAACCAGATTTGCAAAAGGAAATTCCAAATGTAGATCAGTATTTTGGGACAACAGAACTTCCTGGTTTGTTAAAAGCTTTGGAAGCCGATTATAAACACGAGCTTATTGGTGAGCGTTTAACCACAACTCCAAAAAACTATGCTTATTTAAAGATTGCTGAAGGTTGTGATCGTCCTTGTAGTTTTTGTGCGATTCCGTTAATGCGTGGTGGGCATAAGTCGACACCAATTGAGCATTTAGTTACCGAAGCTAAAAAACTGGCAGCAAATGGCGTAAAAGAATTAATTCTTATCGCCCAAGATCTTACGTATTACGGTCTGGATCTTTATAAAAAAAGAAATCTGGCTGAATTATTAGAGAATCTTGTAAAAGTTGAAGGTATCGAATGGATTCGTTTGCATTATGCGTTCCCTACAGGATTTCCAATGGATGTTTTAGAGATCATGAAGCGTGAGCCAAAGATCTGTAATTATCTTGATATCCCATTACAGCATATTTCAGACGATCTTTTAAAATCGATGCGTCGTGGTACAACTCATAAAAAAACGACAGATCTTTTATATAAATTCCGCGAAATTGTTCCAGAAATGGCGATTAGAACAACGCTGATTGTTGGCTATCCTGGAGAAACCGAGGAGCATTTTCAGGAATTAAAAGAATGGGTTAAAGAAATGCGTTTCGAGCGCTTAGGTTGTTTTACCTATTCTCACGAAGAAAATACGCATGCTTATAATCTTGAGGACGATGTTCCAGATGATGTAAAACAGCAGCGCGCTAACGAAATTATGGAAATTCAGTCTCAAATATCATGGGAATTGAATCAACAAAAAATAGGAGAAACTTTTAAGGTGATAATCGATAGAAAAGAAGGAAATTATTTTATTGGTAGAACCGAATTTGATTCGCCAGATGTAGATAATGAAGTTTTGATCGATGCTACTGAAATTTACCTGAAAACAGGTGAATATTACGATATTAAAATTACAGATGCAGCCGACTTTGATTTGTACGGTACACCTTTAAATGCTGAAGCAAAGCCTACACGAAAAGAATTAAAAATAAAAACGGTGTAGGGTAAAATTTTTTAGGAAATAATAAAGGATTTCGGTATTTTTAGATCGAAATCCTTTTTTTATGCAGAAAATCGAAAAACATAACGGCTTTTTTAGAAGACATTATTACAGTCTGTTTGGTTCATTTTATCTGATTATTGCTGTTGCTATGTTTTTTATTGAAGATAGCTCGAGTGTGATGTCGTATGGCTACTTCGCCTTTGGAATTGGCTATTTTGTAGTACAATATTTCTCTGGTGGTTCTACTGAAGAATATATTAGCTGGGATCATGATAAGATCGTTTTAAAACAATGGACTCAAAAAGAAGTTAGCTTTACTTTAGCTGAAATCGATCATATAAATGTTTCAGATTATAATCTTACGATCAAAAAAGGAGCAGCTGCCGGAACAATGATGGAATTAAGAGGTTTTAAGCCTGAAGATATTCAGCAATTACAGGAGGATTTTAGTTCAGAAGTTAATTTACAATTCGCCTAAGATGCAAACTACAATCAAGAAACATTCACCATTTTGGGTAAAACATTTACGGCTTATTTCTGGAGTTGCTTTTATAATTTCCGGAATTGGCAATTTAATTGAAACTGAACATCCGGTAAGTATATTTATGTTTACCATGTTCATGTTTGGTGGTTTTATTAATTTACTGGTCTATCTTTATTATCCAAAAGAAGTTATGATCTCCTGGGATGATGAAAAGTTGGAAGTTAAAGGTCAGCAGTTAAAATCAAAATCCTTTTTATTTAAAGATATTGTTGATTTTCGTTTCGAAAAAGATAAACTCATTTTAAAATCTGATGCGCATCGCGGTTCTATTTTGAATATTAAAGGTTTTAAAGACGAAGATCTTCAAGTACTACGATCCAGGCTTGCTTTAAATTAGTTTCAGTACTTTTCAGAAAAAAACCTATCGATTTTTATACATTCTTAATTTAAGAATACAGCTTTTTTTGATACTTTGGCTGCTTGTAACTAAGTCTTATGTCTCAGATAAGTACATTCGATCATCTAAGTTTTAGAGAGAAGTTAATTAATGCTACCCGAGGATTTTTTTCAATTTCACTGGTGTGGCTATTGCTATTGTTTTTGCTTAGTATTTTAGAGCTTTTATATAATACAGTAGTAAATTCTGTACAGGAAAATTTCTTTAATCTATTGATGTACAGTTGCTGGATGGATATTTTGCTTTGGTTAAAATGGGGTGCAATTTGTTATTTATTCTACATAATTTTTTATGTAATTCATCCAAAATCGGCTAAAGCTATTTTTAAAACTTTTATTTGTATCGCAGCCGTTATACAAACCGCTTTAGTTTTATATTTCACCACGTCTTTAAACTTACTTGGGGCAGATCTTTTTAGCTACTCCTTAGAAGATGTACAGCAAACTTTAGGAGCTTCTGGCGGATTAAGTTTTGTGGCGATACTTCAATTTTTGGTAGTAATTGCCATTTGCATTTCTATCTTATGGTGGGTGCCAAGATTCATTAAATTACCTTGGAGTTTAGGGGTAGTCTATCCAATTGCTTCAGTAATTATTTTCTTTACGCCAAGCAATTCAGCATGGAGCCAGATAAGTTTACAAAACACTTTTGCCAGTAACCTGGTGACTAACAAATCTGATTATTTCTTTACAAGTTCATATTATTATTTCTTTCCGAAGACCGATTACGACGTAGATATTTACGCCGATAATTATATTGGTATTTATGATAATCTTGATAATTCTATAGTCGATTTTGAATATTTAGATGAAAGTAACTATCCATTTTATCATGTAGATGCAGATACCGATGTGCTTTCTCCTTATTTTAATCTGAATGAAAAGAAACCGAATGTTGTTATTATTCTGGTTGAAGGATTGGGGCGAGCTTTTACGAACAAAGGTGCATATTTAGGAAACTGGACACCTTTTTTGGATTCACTTTCTACACAAAGTTTGTACTGGAAAAACTTTCTTAGTCAGGGTGGGCGTACTTTCGCCGTTTTGCCTTCTATTTTGGGATCTTTGCCATTTGCACAAAGTGGTTATTTGGGAATGGGCGAGCAAATGCCTAAGCAATTATCACTTTTAAACTTGCTGAAACATAATGGTTATGAAACTTCGTTCTATTACGGTGGAGATGCGAGTTTCGATAATATGGCGCTGTATTTAAGAAGAAATAAAATCGACGATCTAATCGACAAAGATGAGTTTTCTACAAATGAAGGTTTATTGCCAGAAACAAACGGATTTACCTGGGGTTACGATGATGAAGCCCTTTATGCTGAGTATTTAAAAACCAGACCTTCAGATAGTGCTGCAAAGCCACAATTGGGCGTTTTGCTAACGGTTTCTTCGCATAACCCATTTAAAATTAATCATCAGCAGGAGTTTTATGATCGATTTGAGGAGCGAATGACGCAATTAGAATTTACCGATGCCAAAAAGCAGGATTACCGTTCTTATCGCGATCAATACGCCAGTATTTTATATACCGATGAAATGCTGAAAAAGTTCTTTGAAAACTTCAAAAAGCGTCCAGATTTCGAGAATACTATCTTTCTAATTACGGGAGATCACCGTATGCCAGAAATTCCTATGGCGACAGTTATAGATCGTTATCATGTGCCATTAATCATGTATTCGCCAATGCTTAGCAGAACTTCAGAAATGGCTTCGATCTCTTCGCATTACGACGTTACGCCAAGTCTTTTAAGATTACTAAAATCGAATTATACTTTAGATCTTCCTGATAATACCAGCTGGCTGGGGAAAGGATTAGATACCGTAGCTAATTTTAGAAATATTCATCAAATTCCGTTAATTCAAACCAAGGTGAATATGAAAGATTATGTGGTAGGAAATTATCATCTTAACGGCGATCGGCTATATGAAATCCTGGAAAATATGGGAACACGACCTGTAAACGATCCAGAGCAGCAACAAAGCATTATGGATGCTTATAATGGATTTAAGCAGAAGAATGCCATAATTACGAATGGCGGGAAAATAATTCCAGATTCGATTTATGTGAAATATACGAACTAAGATTCGTTATTTTCAGCACTAATTTTTTTCTCGTAATCTTCTAAGATGGTTTGAAGCATGGGACGGTAGAATTTCCAGAAGAAACTGGCTCTTTCGGTTTTATCTCTATCATTGTAGAAAAAACGCTGAAAAAGGCCTATTCCTTTAAAATAAGAAGTTCCCATAGTGATGGGGTTATCGCAAAAATCACCAGAGAAATAATAGAATTCGTAATCGCTATCAATATGATAAGTTACCGCAGGAAATGAGGAAGGAATACCGTATTTCTTTAATTCCTGGCTTCCTTTTTCTGTAGTGTAGAGTTTATAATTTGCAGCAGTTTTATTGATAGCCGAGTTATTTTGAACAATATCGAACCAGAACGGATATTTCATTTCATCGGGTAGCGAAAAGCGTTCTTTTCCGTAGTCATTACTTAAGATCTGAGGGATTTCACGTTCTAAATGTATGCTGTCTTCAAGAATGGTTACCTGGTCACTCTCGTGCACAAAGGCAACTCCAGATTTTTTAAATGGCCATTTATTACCATGTTGATTTAGGTAATTTCGAATAAGCCATCTTGGTAATTCTTTATTGGTAAGCGTATCCAGATTGTCAAAATAACGCCCGGTCCAACCTGTCCATTTTAGACCAAAAGTCCGTTCAAATTTTCGTCGAATATCGAATGAGGTAGGTGAGCCAAACGTATTAAATTCGGTAATAACAAGCTTATTTTTTTCCTTCATTTTACGAAGGAGATCCATGTCATTTTCTTTTAATCCGCCGTAAACAATCCCAGAACGCTCGGTTTGATTGTCTTGTTCGTACCACTCGTTGGTGTAAATTCCGTAGGTATCGGTAAAATAGACCAAATCTGCATCGTTACTTAATTGTTCTATTTTGTTTGACGGGAAACGCTCTAATCCACGAAGATCGAATTCTTCATTTTCTTTCGGAAAAAAACCAAAATAATCTTCGCTTCTTTTATAGAATTTGGTTGAAGTTTTTGTGTATTTCTTGTAATTAAGAACCCAGTCTAAAGAGATATGTTCCTGGCCTTCTGTAGTTAAAACGGTTTTATCGATAATAGCGGCAACCATTTTAGTTTTGGGCGTGAAAAACCACGCCAGAAACATAAAAACCGGCAGCAATAAAACTAAAATAATGATGATGTGTTTTAAACGCTTTTTCAGCATTTTAAAAACGTTTTAAATATCCTACGCCTATCGTTAACTGATTACCAGTTTCGCCTTGTCGATATTCCTGATTTTCGAGTCCGGTTTCTATAAATACCACATTAGTCGCCCAAAGTGTTTTACGAAAACCTAAAGAAATATTGTTAGATTTTAGGCGGTATTGATTACCATTATTGTATAAAATATTGTTGGTTTGATTATCTGGCGAAAGCCCAGTACCAATTCTAATACTTAAAAAATCATCTGCGCCGCCCAGATAATAGCGCGTCATTAAGCTAAAAGATTGTGACACCGAATTATTAGATGGCGTTAAAAAGGTTCTTAGATTAAACCAGAAACTTTTATAATATTTTCCTATGGAAGCGGTGTAGATCCAGGTCTCATCGTCGAAACCTAGTAATCTAAAACCAGCTTCTGCTTCTAGGGCCCATGGTAGGTTGGCATAAAGAGAAAAACCTGCGCGATATTCTGGGAAAATGCCAGCATTATCTGAAATTCCTGCATTTACATAAGCGTAGAATGTTTCAGAAATACTTGGATAGGCATCAACTTCAAACTGAAATGCATTTGTATTAAATCGGTTTGCATAATTCACTCTAGCCACAACAGATCCTATTTTAGTTTGCCTGCTGTAATCGATGCTGGCGAGATGCCAGGGATCATCAAATTGTTCGTCAAAATACACAAAATCGTAAGTTGCACCTATTTGATTTTTAGCTGAAAGTGTGGTTAAACGCTGACTCAAAGATCGAGCTTCAGTATTTTTCGGGTTAATTTTTAATAGCTTGGAATTAGCATCCTGTGCCAGTTTATATTCTTTTAGATCACGAAGCACTTTTGCCTTCAGCAATAATAAGTTTTCAGATTCGGGATGTTTTTCTAAACCATTATTAATAATATTTAATGCTTTTTTAGAATTATCGTTCCAGTATTCTAAACTTCCATAAGCAAAAGAGCCATCTTCGTGGCCGGGATTATCTTTTAAAACTCTCTCGAAAGCTACTCTTGCGCTGTCAATTTTATCACTCCAGGTATATACTCTTCCTAAAAAAATACGAATTCCTGTATAATCTGGGCTTTGCTCTAAAGCCTGCTTTGCCAAATTGATCGCTTTGGGATAATCGTCTTCCTCGAAAGCTGCATTTCTGGCCATGGTGAATAATTCATCAGAGCCGTATTGTTGTGCGTTACCGGTAAGATTTAAGCACAGGCAAAAGAAAATTACTGTAAAATATCTAAAATAAGAATGATTTATACTACTCATTATAAAGAAATACTTGTGCAAAGCACATGATTTGGGTTTTATGAATATAGAAATTAAATACTAATTCAGCTACAAAAATATTGGATAAACCAATAAATCAAAGAAAAAAAAGGAAAGTGTTTTTATTGGCACCGTCAAAGGATGTAATACCTCTAGGCTTGTCTAGAAATTAAAAATTTATTTCCAACGAGGGCCTTGTGGGATTGTCCCAAGGTACTTTACAGAATTTAGAAATTAATCATCGAATTCTATTCGGGCGGTTTTTTCTGAGATTTCCCGAATGATCTGGTCGAATTCCTGCGCAGATTTATTGATCTGTTCCAGGTAAAATTCGGATTTGTCTTCAAAATTATCATTAAGCATATTGACTAAAGCCATCATTCTTACCAATGGTGCTCTAACTACGTGACTTTGCGTCCATGCGATTTCACGCAATTTTTTGTTTTGAGCTTCCATCGCTTTAATATGTTTAAGCTGCTCTGTAATATCGTTGGCAAGTATTAATCTAGCCGGCTTATTGTTGAATTTTATAAGATTACTATGAATCTCGACATCGATGTTCTGCCTGTCTTTAGTACGATGCTTAAAAATCCCTTTATAACTGCGGTTTAAATTCTTTCGAGTTTCATAAACCGTTTTTAGCATTTTAGGAATTTCGTCTGTAGATCGAATATCGGTTATTTTCATCGAAAGAAATTCATCTAAAGTATGCCCGTATTTAGTTTGTGCAGCTGCGTTAACATCGATAAATTGCAAGGTCTCGATATCGTAAACCCACATTGGTTGCGGGCTCAAATGAAATAAACGACTGTATCTTAGTCTGGATTCTTCAAGCGCATGAATATAGCTGCGACGATCGATATTATGGCGTATGGCTTTATAAACCGTAAAAGTGTCTAAACTGTCTTTTATAAGATAATCTGAAGCACCTCTTTCTAAACAGCGAATGCTAAAAGCCATATTTAGCTGGTTGCTTAAAATTACAACAGGAATCGCTGTGGTGAATGATAGAATATGATCTAATTTTGTTAATCCCGCTTTTCCTGGTTTACCTAAATCTAAAAATATGATATGATAGGTATGCTCTTTTAGCTCATTTATAGCTTCTGAAGTAGAGTGAATATTGGTGACTCTTGTAATTATGATCGAATCGTCCAGGTATTCTTTTATACAGAAAGGTTCTTCCTCTGGATTAGAGATTAGTAGGATCTTGTAGGTTTTGTTGTGGGTCATAACAGCTAGCTCCTTAAAACAATACTAATGTCTCTTTTTACAGCATTGATAATCAGGTAAAAAGATTTAGCTTAAGGAGAGCCAAATATAGAACCTTCTAATGAATAAAGCAATCTAAATTTTTAGCCAAAGATTTGTCAAAATTTCCATAGATTTTTATGACTGAAATACACGTCTTATCTTTAACAAAAAAGCTTATGAATATCACAGATATCAACGGAAAAGTGAAATTGAATAATGGCTACGAAATGCCTTATTTTGGTTTAGGTGTCTATAAATCTAAAGATGGCGATGAAGTTAAAGATGCTATTCAATTCGCCTTAAAAGCTGGTTATCGGCATATTGATACTGCCAGTTTTTATAAAAATGAAGAAGGAGTAGGAGAGGCCATTAAAGAAAGTCACATTCCTCGTGAAGAGCTATTTGTGACAAGTAAGGTGTGGAACGACGACCAGGGTTATGAAGGGACATTAAAAGCTATTGATGAGAGTTTGGCCAAATTACAGATGGATTATTTAGATCTCTATTTAATTCACTGGCCCGTACCCGATACATTAACCGATACCTGGCGCGCTATGGAAGAAATCTATAAATCTGGAAAGGCAAAAGCTATCGGGCTATGCAATTGTGTAGAACATCAAATGGATGAGATTATCGAAAGCGGAACTATAAAACCTATGTTGCTTCAAAATGAATTTCATCCAAAACTCGTGCAGCAAAATATGTTGGATTATTGTGCTGAGCGGAATATTCAATACGAAGGCTGGTCACCTTTAATGCGGGGGCAAATTCTGGATAATGAAATTTTAAAAAATATCGCTGAAAAATATCAAAAATCGACTGCACAAGTGGTATTAAGATGGGACTTGCAGAAAGGCGTAATTACCATTCCTAAAAGTGTGCATGAAAACCGAATTAAACAAAATGCAAAGATTTTTGATTTTAAATTGACTGAAGATGAAGTACAGCAAATAGATGCTTTAGATAATAATGAAAGAACAGGAGCACATCCCGATCATTTTATGGAGCATTTTGCTAACAAATAATCGGAATGATTCCTGAAAAGTTTTTACAGAAGATAATCTGTACTCATAAAATTAGACGATTTACTATGAAGTAAATTTTCTAAAATTTCGTTGTTGTATGGATTATCTTTTGAAGCTAAAAAAGTTCTTATAGAGAAAGAGCGAAGCGCATCGTGCACGCTAAGTGTACCAACGGCAGAGTCTTTTCTTCCCGTAAAAGGGAAAACATCTGGACCACGCTGGCAGGAGCTATTAAGGTTTACGCGGCACACTAAATTTACTAGCGTATCGATTAGTGGTGCAAGTTCGCAAATATCTTTTCCGAAGAGAGAAACCTGCTGACCATAATTAGAATCTGCAATTTCTTCTAATATTTCTTCAATTTCTGAAAATGGTTTTACTGGAATTACCGGTCCAAATTGTTCTTCCTGGTAAACATTCATATCCTTAGTTACTGGAAAAAGTACGGCTGGAAATATGAAATTTTCTGAAATTTCACCACCTTTTTTATTGATGATTTTAGCGCCTTTTTGCTGAGCATCTTCAATTAATCCCTGGATATATTCAGGTTTGCCAGGCTCAGGCAACGGAGTAAGCTTTACATTTTCGTCCCATGGATTTCCAAATTTTAAACTGTCAACTTTTTCAGCAAAACGCTTTAAAAATTCTTTTTGTATAGATTCGTGCACATAAAGAATTTTTAGTGCAGTACATCGCTGGCCGTTAAAGGAAAGTGTTCCAGATATACATTCGCTAATCGCCAGATCCAAGTCGGCATCTGGTAAAATGATTCCGGGATTTTTGGCTTCAAGTCCCAGTACCAGGCGTAATCGATTTTTATAAGGATGTTGATCCTGCAGCGCAATAGCCGATTTACTGTTACCAATAAGTGCCAACACATCGATTCTACCACTTTGCATAATTGGAGCAGCAACTTCACGACCTCTGCCATAAATCACGTTTACTACGCCAGCAGGAAAACTTTCTTTGAATGCTTCAAGAAGCGGAGAGATAAGTAAAACACCATGTTTTGCGGGTTTGAAAATTACGGTATTTCCCATTATAATAGCGGGAATTAATAAAGCGAAAGTTTCATTTAAAGGATAATTATAAGGTCCTAGACATAACACAATTCCTAAAGGTCCTCTTCTAATATGCGCGTAAACTCCGTCTTTTTTAGAGAATTTAGCACTATCACGATCCAGGTCTTTGTAATCTTCAATAGTATCTTCAATATACTCAACCGTTCTGTCGAATTCTTTATAAGAATCTGGCATAGATTTACCAATTTCCCACATAAGGTACTTTACAACCACCTCTCTTTGTAACTTCATTTTACTTACAAAGTTTTCCATACAGGCAATACGCTCTGCAACCTTCATTGTAGGCCAAAGTCCTTTTCCTTTATCAAAAGCATGGCATGCAGATTCTAGCACTTCCAGAGCGGTTTCTTTATCCATGTGTGGTACAGTACCCAATAAAGTTTTTTGATAATCTTCTGAAGATGAAATTGTAGAAAAAACCTCATCAGTTTTGCCGTTCCAATCGATGAGTTTGCCGTCACTTAAATAGGTTTTTTGACGTAATAGATCGTTGATCTTAAGTTGGTTGGTTGTCATATTTATAAATTCAATTAATAATACTATGAATATACTCAATTTCCGGCCTATAGAAGTGCTGATATTATCAATTTATTGAGTTTTATTTTTATGGAATTATATTTTGAAAATATAGCCGAACCTGTTTATTTTGCCAATTCAAAATCGGGATGTGGCGCAGTCTGGTAGCGTATACGTCTGGGGGGCGTAGGGTCGCAGGTTCAAATCCTGTCATCCCGACGAACTAAACACTAAATTTAGTTTAATTCGCTGGAAATCAATTATTTTCAGCGAATTTTCTTTTTAGGGATATCATCTAAAACCATACTATATCAAACAGTTTGGTGAATTATCCGGTGAATACCTTTTATATTATATTTCATTAACTTGTAGGAGTTTAAGGGCTGATTTGACTTTCGTCTTAACAAATTAAATGTATAACTTAAAGACGTTTATTATGTCCAATGTTTCAACTTTTGCAGTATCATTTTTTACCCGTAGATTAGTTAAGCAACGTGAAGAGCTTTCAATTTATGCTCGTATTACCGTAAGTAAGAAGAAAGCGGAACTCAGTTTACAGCGCAAAATTCCTGCTCAGAATTGGGATTCTACAAAGAGCAGATTAAGAGGGGCTACTCCTCAGATCAAGCAACTCAATAATTACCTGGATCAGGTATATTTTAAGTTTATGGATATCCATAAGCAGTTCCTGGAAAAGGATAAGGAAATAACAGCAAAGGCTATAAAGGCTTCTTATTTAGGGAAAGATGAAAATTACAAGAGATTAAGTGATATCATCAATTATCATAACGAGCATATGAAGTCAGTTCTGAAATGGGGAACTATTAAAAATTACAGGACGACCACCCGATATCTGGAAGAATTCATTCAGGTTAAATTTCATAAAGAGGACATTTTTCTTAAACACTTGAACTATGAATTCATTAGTGGATTCGAGCATTTTTTAAGAACTTATACCCCCAAAAAGAAGCAGAGAACTTGCACTAATAATGGTGTTATGAAACATATAGCACGGGTTAAAAAAATAATTAATCTTGCTGTTAAACTTGAATGGCTGCAAAAAGATCCCTTTAAAAATTTCAAATTAAAATTTAATAAAACTGATAGGCAATATTTGTCTGACAGGGAGTTGAAGTTAGTGGAGGAAACCATATTCAAAAGTGAATCCCTGGAGCGTGTTAAAGATATTTTTCTTTTTTCATGCTATTCTGGTTTATCATATATAGATTTAAAAAAATTAACCAAAGATCAAATATTAAAAGGGATCGATGATAAAAATTGGATTTTTACCAGAAGAGAGAAAACAAATGAAGTCGTAAAAGTTCCTTTGTTGAATAAAGCCGATCAAATTTTAAAAAAGTATGAAAATCATTGTTTTGATATTGAAGATCAAAAAGTTCTTCCGGTACTCTCCAATCAAAAAATGAATGATAGCATAAAAAAAGTGATGAAAGGGGCAGGAGTAAAAAAGCATATAAGCTTTCATTGTGCCAGGCATACTTTTGCAACTACGGTCACTTTAGCCAATGGTGTGCCGATTGAAACAGTTTCGAAGCTTCTAGGGCATACCAAACTATCCACTACTCAAATTTATGCTAGAGTGCTGGAAAACAAGCTAAGTAATGATATTGCGAATTTAGAAAAAGCTATGGCCAAGAAATCCAAAAAAAGTGATAGTTAGCGTGTTCTGGCAGAAGGGAATTGAATATCTAGGTGGCGGCATAATTTTCTCAAACGCATTCGCCAATTCATGCTAGCTAATGGCCAGCTAGCAGTCCCTTCTATATTTAAAATATTGTCATGAGAGTGCATCATTTTATCTTTACTAACTTTAAAATTACTGTCATACGTTAATAATAATAAAGGATTATCGAGCACTGAATTTTCCTTATCCAAATCAAAAATATTACGATCTTTTGGCCTATTGAAGCGCTTATATTTTTTTTTTAATTGATGGTACAATTCAATTAATGATACATCTTCAGTAATATAAAATAGATCATATATGTCCTTTTTAGCAGGACGGCTTGACGCACTCATTAATTTAAATAAGCCAATATCTTTTACAGATAATAGGCGAATACCGATTAAAATTTCAATAGGGTCGATGATTTTCATATTTTGTAGAAGATCAACTTTAATGATGGTCTCTCCTTTTTTGATGAAAAAGCGCAGAAATGTGAACTGATCATTTATGCCCGTTGGATCAATAAAATTAAAAGCATTTTCACCGTAGAAATTCTCAATTTCTAACTTGGCGTCTTTAAAACCCTTAAAACCTATAATTTCAGGACAGAATAAATCGATATCAATTGATTCTCTATGATTATATCTTAATGCTAAATTTGTGCCTCCTGCGAGTGCGAAATTCTTTAAGCTATTTAGAGCCTGTAATTCTTTGATCGTATTTAGCAGTGTTGAAGAGACTGCTTTTTTCATAAACTATATCTAAAGAAAGGTTTGATCTTATATCGTTTAGCCACCAATAGACATACCTCGTTGCTAATATGTTCTTTAGTGTTTCTTAGTATTGAAGTAATTTCATTTTTAGAATACAGCTTTTCAAGATTTTGAATATCTTTTTCAAAGCTATTTTTGGTAGTGGCAAATAAAGCACGTGGAATGATAATAGATCTATCTTTTTCAACGGATAATATATTGGCATCCATATCCCAAAATAAATGTTTGGGAAAACGTTTTGCTATGTTTACGTGTTTTTCCATTACACTTCAAAGATACTGAATTTAACGGATTTTTGGAAAATCAGTTATAAAACTATTTTCATTGATGTATTATTTAAAATGAATTAGATGTGGGAAGGTACAGCAAGAGGATAACACGCAGAGCGGTGTTATGTTATTCAATTGCTTGTTTTTTAATACTTTATGAATTAATTATAATATGTTTTTTACTAAATTTCCAGTAAAAGCTTTGGGAAGCCCTAAAAACAGGCAATTTTTTACAGTAAAAATTAGTAAAAAATGAAATTGTAGGTATCAACTGAACAATCCTCACCCTATTTCCCTTCACTATGTTGCTGTCAAAACGGTTCGTCAAAATAATCTTGAACACAAGCCAAAAGCAAACAAAAATACAGATAGATTGAAGCGAAAAATTTGCTTTTGCCTCACGTTCGCTTGAGCAGCATTCCAGTAAAGTTGACCGATCAATATTTCATAGTTATAAGCTTACTTTGAAATTTACAGCCTTACCATTTTGATCTCAAAAGAACAGGATTTAGCATTAGCGGGCGCATAAACCGGTCAGCTCCGCTTTCCTATTTATAGCCCTTTTCCTAATCCTAAATCCTGTAGAAATATCTATATCAAAAAGGTAATGTGACGGCTCTAAAAGAAGTAAATGAAACCAACCTAAAGTTTATTTCATTTGATCTTTGGTAGTGCTTCAATGGAACTAAAAAGGCAAATGCTCTGGATAAAAAAAGTAAATGGAATTAATAACGCTTTCCCTTAAACATCTCTTTTTTTTCGTTGCAACCATGGGGCGCAACCAAGATTGTGTCCACAGACACACATCTTGAATTAGGATCTATATCAGAATTTTCCGTTTGATAGGAACCCGTGTCCCCATCATTGGAAATCCTCGTTTCGCCCTCCCTTTTTTTAGCTTTTCAAAGCTTAAAGAATAGAACATTATTTTAATTCAATAATCAGATCCAGGCAATTTCCACCTTTTCCCAATCCGAAGTCGTACCATCTGTTTTTATGATAAGAGACATGGAAAGAGGCCTGTGTTTCTGACCGCAGGGGACTCAGAAACCAGGCTTCTTTCACCGTTGTTTTGCTGGGATAATGACCTAATTTAGCGAGTACGTGTACGATGTCTAAATTACGGGCATCTTCACAGCATATTTTCTTTATTTTCATAAGCGTTCTATTTTCTGGATTTTTTTGATGAATTGATGAGAACCCCTCTTAAGCCCTTGTAGACATTGAGCTGAAGCTGTCATCAAAAATTCATCAATTCATCATTTTTATTTTCAATAGCAGGCTTTTATTCATCACTTTTATTTTTGATGAACATTTGATGAACATTTGATGAATAAATGATGAGCTACTAAACCCCTATAAATACAGGGCTTAATCTTCAGCGTTCATCAATTCATCAAAATTTTCGGTCAGAAACGACCTTGAAATGTTAAAATAGCGGCCTTTCGCTTCCCGCTACTCAATCGATCCATCGTCATTAGTAAAATGGTGCCAAGTTCTTTTTATACCCGGTTTCGATAATTAAGAAATGCTAATACTTTTAGTAGAAATAAAAGTTTTAAGAGATTTGACTTTATGGTAACAAGAATTTCACAGCCCTAGATGCTGTATTTTTGGACATAGAGTTTGAGATGAAAGTTTATTTTTTTATTGGAAAGGGTGATGAGCGAAAATTTTAAAAAGATTGTTTATCTTTGAGATTATGAGCACAGCGACAAAAACCAGTCATATCGGCAGAAAGATCAGCCGAATCAGAGAACTTCGAGGAATGAAGCAGGAAGCCCTTGCCGCAGAATTAGGAATTAGTCAGCAGAGTGTTTCTAGCTTAGAACAAAGTGAGCAAATTGATGATGAAAAGCTGGAGAAAGTGGCTAAGGTGCTAGGGGTAAGTAAGGAAGCTATTGAGAATTTTAGTGAAGAAAATTTGATATATAATATTCAGAATAATTACGAAGGCTCTAATAAAGGAGCTTCGTCTGTAAGTGTTTCTAATTTGAATTGTACGTTTAACCCTTTAGATAGACTGGTTCAAGCTTATGAAGAAAAAGAAAAACTTTACGAAAGGTTACTGCAAGCCGAAAAAGAGAAAGTGGCTTATTTAGAAAAATTATTAAAAAAGCTGTGATAACAAAAAACATAAAAGAGTACTTAAAAGTGTCGATATTCGGAAAATGAACCGGATAAAAGTGTATTTTTATGATGATATAACGAGTTAGGTGCAAGCAGGACAAAAACCGTCAAAAATGGGACACATAAGAGAATACTATGAAAGTATCGTAAAGCTACAAGAATCGGAATGGGAATTTATAGCTTCACATTTTGACAGAAAGGTGTTTGCCAAAAACCAAATCATCACACGGCAGGGCGAAACGGAAAATTACCTTTCATTCGTTGAAACGGGCATCGTTCGGTTTTACATTCCCGATGATGAAAACGAACTGACTTTTAATTTCAGTTTCGACAAAGAATTTACCTGTGCTTACGACTCTTTTCTCACGCAAACACCGTCCGAATACGAATTACAGGCATTGACGGAAACCGTTGTTTGGCAAATTTCCTTTGACGATTTGCAAAAAGTGTATGCCCAGACCAAAGTTGGGAATTATTTAGGACGCTTCGCTTCCGAAAAATTGTTTTTGGCTAAAAGCAAACGTGAACTGTCCTTGCTTAAATACAATGCGAAAGAGCGTTATTTAAGACTGTTCAGCGAACAGCCCGACATTTTAAAATTCATTCCGCTAAAATACGTGGCTTCCTACATCGGAATAACGCCACAGGGCTTGAGCCGTATTCGCAGACAGATTACTTAACATAGGTTCATTGCCAACCTTGTTCATTCTTTGGAACTTTGCGATAAAAAGCAAAGGAATGAAACGACCTATTTTAGCATACGGACACAGCATTTTAAAACAAAAGTGCAACGACATCGAAAAGAATTATCCCGAGTTGGACAAGCTAATAGCCGATATGTGGGAAACAATGAAAAACGCCAATGGTTGCGGATTGGCTTCGCCACAAATCGGACTTCCGATAAGACTTTTTGTAGTGGACAGTAAAACAACTTTTGAAAATCTTGACGAAGCGGACAGGGAAATCTATTTTGACAAAGACGACAAAGGAATAATGGAAACTTTTATCAACGCAAAAATCATTGAACGTTCCGCAGAGCTTTGGGAAGACGAAGAAGGCTGTTTAAGTATCCCAAATTTATCGCAAAAAGTAAAAAGACCTTGGACGATTAGTATAGAATATTACAACAAAGATTTTGACTTTCAAACAAAGACATTTAGCGGAACGACCGCAAGAATGATACAGCACGAATACGACCACACAGAAGGAATTTTGTATCTTGACTATCTAAAACCATTGACCAGAAGGCTGATGGAATCCAAACTTAAAAAGATTGCAAAAGGACAGATAAAGACGAAATATCCAATAAAATTCGTGTAAAAATGCCAGCACCTAACAATGTGTATAAGCAATAGCGGGGAAAGTGCCAAAACTAAAGTTTTTGCCTTTTAGCTATCTTTGTGCTAAACTGAACAGTAAGCGTACAAAACCCGCTACTGCTCATACACTTGACCGTTGTGAAGCATTGCTTTGAAAATCGAGTAAAGAAGAAAAATGAACCTGACTGAACATTATAATGAACTTTATGAAAGTTCAATCAGAATGATCGAAAATGAAGATTACAAGACTGATTTATTGATTGATTCTCCAAATGATAGAAGATTTGGAATAACTTTATTGATAAGGCCTCCCGAAAATATCAAAAATAGAATTCAGGTTTTTTTAAAAGACTTACAACAAGTTGATTCTTCTCAATATTATTATCCAAGTTCAGATATTCATATTACAGTTATGTCAATTATTTCGTGTTATGAAGGTTTCCAATTAGACCAAATTTTAATTCCTAATTACATCGATTTGATTAAAGAAAGCTTGAGTGGAATTGACAGATTCGAAATAAAATACAAAGGAATTACAGCTTCCGATTCCGGAATAATGATTCAAGGTTTTCCAGAAAATGAAATTTTAAATAAACTGAGAAATAATCTTAGAATAAAATTCAAAAATTCCGACCTGGAACAATCCATAGACAAAAGATATTCAATCCAAACAGCACATTCGACAGCTGTGAGATTTAGAAGAAAACTTCAAAATAAAAATGAATTTTTAAAAATTATAGAAAGCTATAAAAATGCTGATTTTGGAAGTTTTGAAATAAAAGAATTAGAATTGGTTTTTAATGATTGGTATCAAAGAGAAAGGAATTCAAAATTACTAGAAAAATTTAGAATATAGCAACGCAGCACAACAGCGGTTCATCGCAAATATGCGGTATTCAACAAAATTCAATATTTTTACTTTTAAAAAGGCTTACCGTTCATTGCGCCGCCGGAACAAACTGCGTAATTCCTCCCACTCCACATCGGGGACAACTATACTCTCCAGACGGCCGTCCTTAAGTTCACGGCTGATCAGCTGGGCATCGATACGATCGGTCTTGGTATACTTTTCCTTTCCCTTTCGGTGAATGTCTGCCGGATTCACCACAAGTGATTTCCAGCCATAGCCTTCAAAACCGCGATGGGCAGAATAACCACAACAGCCGGCCTCGTAGGCGGTACTTACCTCGTAACCCGGAAAACGTTTCTGAACATAGTCATATAGCTTCTCAGCTACAGGAGGCATCGTAAAAGATTTACCGGAAAATAGATCGGTACTACAATCTATTTTCCAGCTACGCTTGTGAATATCAATCCCTATGAATAACTTTGGTTGGACAGTAATTTGAGTTTCCATACCCGCCTGCCGGACGGGCAGGTCTTTAATGTTTTGGTGAATCTTAAAGATACTCGATTACTGCTTTTTCATCGATGCTAACAAAAATAAGGGTTAAGAGACTTCGCCCAAAAGTAAGTTTCAAAAATTTCACAACGATTAAAACGGATAAGTAAGCGCAAAATTTCCCTTACTTTATGTTATACAAGACCGTCAGACTGTCTCAAAACCTCTAATTTTGTGTTGAGTATTCGGGTAGCTACCTGAGAAATTTTTTATATACTCGATTCTCAGGAGGTGTTTTTGAGTTTTGAGACAGACTGCTCTTATGAACAATTAATTAGACTCTAGTTTAGCAAAACCAACTGTCTTACGATAAATATCAGGTGATACTCCTACCTTCTTTTTAAAAAAACGACTGAAATAGAATTCATCGTCATAACCTAAAAAAGCAGCAACTTGTTTCACTGGTTTAGAAGTTAGATAAAGTTCTCGTTTCGCCTCAATAATGATCCTATTTGAAATTAAGGATGAAGTCGTTTGATTGAGATATTTCTTGACGATACCTGCTAAAGTTTTAGGACTTACACATAGTTCATCTGCATATTCTTGGGGAGAATGGAATTTGCAATAATTACTATCAATTGCATCGACTAAATTTTGTAAAATTTCTGTTTTTGAGTCTGACAATCTGGGAGTTAATTGTTGATCAAATTGTTTCTTATGTCTGACCGCTTCGATTAAAAACACTTTTAAATATGCCACAAGAACTTCATGCTGAGCGATTGAGTCTTTGTTCATCTCTTTCGAAATTTGATCAATCAAATTAAGAAATAGGCTTTGCTCGTTTACAGTAAAATAGGGTAAACCATGGAAATTATTAAAAAGGAATCCCTCGGTCTCTATTTCGTTTTGATGTCTATATGTACAAAAAAAATCGGGATGAAAATTCAGTAAATAACCCTGACACTTTTCTTCAGAACGTATCATAAAAGGTTGATACGGAGCCAAACAAATCATTTGATTTCCTTGCAATTCAAAACTTTGAAAATCAACGCTTAGTTCATAGCTAATTCCACATAACAAAACGATAGAATAATAATTTCTTCTTTGTAAATGATCAAACTGGCTTAGGTCGTTGAACTCTTCTAATCTAAACGCAAGTTCCCCGTTTTGTTTGTCTATGATTATTTGGGCCATACTAAATTTATTTTTTAGCTCATTCAAATTTAAAAAAAAGGAGTACCAAAAGCACTCCTTTCTTAAATCAAATATTTATTTTGAAGCTAGAATGTTAATTTTTTGAATTGCTGAAGCATCAAAGCCTTCCAAAATTACAGGCGCATTTTCCATCAACGCTGCTGCTACTTTCCCTGTCAAATGGGCATCTCTGCCAGCGTCATCTGCAAACGTATCGAAAATGGCATAGGTTTCTTCATTGATTTTAAAAGCATACCATGATAAAGTTGCAGGCTCAGAACTTACCAATGACTTGCCCGCTTGTAAGAAATCCTCCACTGCAGATGTCTTTCCTTCTTTGGCTTTCATAATCACCAACAGTCCCTTATTCTGATTACCCACTTTATGATTACTTGCTTGAACATCAACGGTCTTAATATCTTTGCTAGGATCAAAACCTTCTAAAAGATCTCCAGCATTGGCCAATAAGGCTTTTGCCACTTCTCCATTTAAGTGTGCCTGTCTGCCCTCTTCAGCTTCAAATGTGTCATAAATTCCGAAAGTTTGTTCATCTATTTGAAATGCAAACCAAGATTCAGTTTTTGGTTCTGCATTTACCAATGATAAACCACCTAGAAGAAACTCTTTCACTTCTTGCTCCTTACCTTCTTTCGCTTTCATGATTACTAATAATCCAATGTTTTCATTTTTTGTGTTGTCCATAATATTACTTTTTTTAGATTGAGAAAATGTTTGAATTGTTATCCCTAGAAGTAGAACTAAGCTACTTAATTTGATTAAACTTTTAAATTTCATTTTGACTTATTTTTGTTACACTACAAATGTAGAACTAAATAAGAGGCCTTGGAATGGAGATAAGAGACTTAAGCATGGACAATTTTCCAGTGACAATGAAGAATGTAAAAAAACTCATAATCGAGTAGACGGCTCCGCCCCAAAATTGGAGCGGAGTTCGCCTCTCACACCACCGTACATACGGGTCTCGTATACGGCGGTTTGTAACCCATCTTTCTAATCGCTCCTTACACCGATTAAAACGACTCCTTACTTTATTATTAGGCTACAAATTTTCTAGGGAATCGATCACGCAATAATGAAAATCAATGCTCCTAATCTAATTTCAGGAAGGGTCACATTCAGTCCTTCCCTAATTGTGAGACTTCTGTGCTTTGCACAGCTCTTTATAGGTACTATGACCTCGGCTGACTTCTCTGTTCTGCTACACGTAGCTACAGAGATCTCCCTTGGTAAGGTAAATACCCTTCAATCTAAGCCCACAGAATCTACATAGGTGCTCCTTTTAAAGTTTAGGGCTTTGTAATGATGTGCTCACTTACCCAAGCAACTATGCCTCATATCCTGTTCCTGTTCGTCGATTCAGATTTTTGTAGTCTTGCTTACTTTGTAAGCTTCCCTAAAAAGCGAACTGTTTAAAAGTATAATATTTGATACCAAATTAAAGTATGATCAGTTTCAATTTTATATATTTAGCAGTATTAAAGACGTATAAGATTTGCAGTCTTTATGCTCATTTACAATATGTGAATTATATGGTGTAGGAAATAAGGTTTTCTGATAGACCCTTATAAATACTGGTGCTTTGAGAGAACTTATATTCCTGTCATCCCGACTTTTAAAATTATCCGAAAAGGGAATGATCTTATTCATTCCCTTTTTTGTTTTGTAGTTTATAATTAGAATTATAGAAAAGCGCAATCCTGTTGAATAGAATTTATCGGTATTTTCAATAAATTTATATAAGTGTTTTTTAGTCTTTACAAAAAAGGCTAATTCAAAAAATCCAAAAAATAATGACCTGTATTTTTAAAAAATCAGTTAGAGCAATTTCAATATTATTGTTAGTTGTACTGGTAAGTTGTTCTGAACAAAAGAAAAATAACATTGTTTTGCAAGATCCGCTTATTGATGGCGATTTTGCAGATCCATCGATCGTAAAATACGATGGTAAGTATTACATCTACGCCACGATAGATCCCTGGGGAGCAGAAGAACTTGGAGTTTTAGAATCAGATGATTTTGTGAATTGGGAGCAAAAACATATTAACTGGCCAACTAAAGAACTTTGTACCAGTGAAACTTCTAATTCAAGTAAAGTTTGGGCACCTTCCGTAATTCAGGGGAAAGATGGTAATTTTTATATGTATGTGTCTGTAGGGAGTGAAGTTTGGGCTGGTGTGAGCGATCATCCATTAGGTCCCTGGAAAAATGCTAAAAGCGATAATTCGCCACTTATTCAAGGCAATATGTTTCCTGAATATCACATGATCGATGCTGAAGTTTTTATAGACGATGATAAACAGGTGTATTTATATTGGGGATCTGGACTAAATTGGGTAAACGGGCATTGTTTTGTGGTTCCATTGAAAGACGATATGATTTCTTTCGATGAGGCTGAAATAAAAGATATTACCCCACCAAATTATTTTGAAGCACCGTTTATGGTAAAAAAAGACGGAACTTATTTTTTAATGTATTCTGACGGAAAATGCACTACAGAAACCTATAAAGTGAGATACGCTAAGGCCAATAATCCATTTGGACCATTTTCTGAAGGTGAAAATAGTCCGGTTTTAACGACTTCTGAAGATAAATCAACATTAGGGCCAGGCCATCATAGCGTATTTACTGAAGGCGGTCAGGATTATATTTTTTACCATCGCATCACCGATAATAGTGATCAATTGTATAGAGAGTTAGCTATTGATAGTCTTAATTTTTCGGGAGATGAAATTGAGGTAGTAAGACCAGCTAAAACGATGATGAATTTAGAGAATTCTAAAAAATAACTCCATTTTTGTGGAATTTCGATTTTTAAAAAAGGACCGAATTCTATAGAATCTTAAGCAGAAACTTCAATAATTAGAAAAACGGCATTGTTGGAAAGCGCTTCAAATTCAATTAAATCTGTTTTCCAAAAACAAACCAGAAAATCGATGCGTAGAAAACTAAACTCTAGGTTTATAATTTTTCAGGTTTCAACCGCGATTAAATCTTAATTCTTTTCAATAGTATAAAAATCGAAATCTACATATCCTCCCGGTTGCTCTGTAGCATAGTTAAATAAGCCGTAGCGATAGCCCATAAAATGTTTTGTAAAAGTGTAAATCATCTGTAGAGAATCTCCAATCTTCTGCCAGTTTTTACCATCGAGGCTGTAATAAAATTCAGCTTTATCTTTAGTGAAATCGCATGAAACTTTAAGAAAAACCTCGTCGTTGTTAAGCGGAATACTTTCTACAGCTTCAAAATGCTCACTTACGTTACTCATCATAACGATTCCCTGTTTTTTATCTTCATTTTCGATTCCTAAAATCGACTTTACCATCACGATAGATGTTTTTCCGTTTTCCTTTTTAACACCTACGTAAGCATATTTATTCTGAAAAGCAGTTAATCCAGCAACATCGCCATCCTTCATATTAGCGACATTTATTTTGGTGGTCGCAGAACTTTTTGGTCCTATAGTTCGCTGTGTTAAGGTATTTTTAGCCGACTGTAAATTAGGGTCAATTCGGCCGGTAGTTATTCGTAAACGTCCCGGATTTTCTAAGATTTCCCAATGATCATTATCTGGATTGTGATTCCATTGCCAAACTAACGGAAGTTTAGGATCGCCAGGTTTACGCTCAAAATCATCTGAAGCAACAATCGCCGGCACTTTAGATTTCTTATTCGGTAGATTTAAAGTCTTTGGTACTTTTCCATTTTCACCCAAAACCGGCCAGCCATCTTTCCATTCTACGGGAACCAGATAAGGAATTCTTCCTATGCTTCCACGATCTCCAAAAAGCATCGCATACCAGTCGCCGTCTGGTGTATTCACAATACCTCCCTGTGCGACATGATCGTCTTGCAAAGCCAGGCGACCTTCGTAAGGTCCTGTAATTTTATCGGCTTTATGAATAATAACGCTGCGTGCCCATTTGCTTTTGGGCGATGCGATATGAAAAATGTAATATTTGCCATCAATTTTAAATACCTGTGAACCTTCACCGGGAAGTCCGCCAACTTCATCTTCACCAAAAACCATATTCACATTTTCAATAATAGTTTTTTGGATTCCGCCGGGTTTAATGCCAGATGCATCAGGCAGTAATTCTATCAGTTTAATTTCTCCACCACCATAGATCATATAGACTTTTCCGTCGTCATCAAAAAATAGCGAATTATCATGCAAAACCGGCTCAAAAGCATAGGATTCCCAATTCCCTGTTTCAATAGAATCGGTTTTATAAACATGGGTTTTTCCGGTAGTGGCAGAAAAAGTAGATACATAAAAATAACCATCATGATAACGCAAACTACTCGCCCAAGAACCTTTTCCGTAGGCTTCTTCGTTATTTTCCAGATTCATTTTATCATTTTCAACAAGGCGATCATAAGCATAACCCGCCATTTCCCAATTTATAAGATCCTTAGATTTCATGATAGGAAGTCCCGGGCTCATATGCATCGTAGTACTGCTCATATAATACGTGTCCCCAACTCTAATGGTACTTACATCTGGAACATCTGCAAAGATCACTGGATTTTGAGCTGATTGGGAATAAATATAAATAATGTTGAAAATTAGTAAGCTGAAAAAAATGACAAACGAGCGTTTCATAAAATTGCTAATTTCTGCGGAATAATTTTTAAGCCGAATCTATCATTTGTAGATTTTAGAAAGCTGAAAATTTAGTCCTATTTGATCTAAAATTAGGTAAAATAAGGCAGAATTTTTTTGAAGCTAGACTGCAAACCATGCTATAAGGCTAGTTTGAAACAAAACGTAAAGTTTTTGATACTATGAAGAAAGGTTTTGGTGTTCTACACTGCCGAAATTTATCCAAAAATGAGCTGAATTCTTCAAAAAATGCTATTCTATTTCTTGAAAAATAAAAATTTCAAACTTTAAATGAGAAAATATCAATTTATTTCCGAAGAAAAATTAAACAAAGCAATACACCGAGATTCGATAAAAACAGACTTTATTTTTATCGAATTTCGGTGTAATAAAAATTGGTTATTTTGAACTGGAAATCTCTTCTAATTCTGGAGCTTTAAGTTTGTTATTTCTGTACAGGTATACTATTTCTTTACTTTGGTAATTTGCGAAGGCATTTACCAGTTCTGTCTTTGCTTCCTGCTGTAAACGCTGTGCATCAAGTAGGTCTGAAAGATTGTTTAAACCGCTGTTGTAATTATCCCGGTGCACTTCTAAATTTTCTGTAGCATAAGTCAGGTTTTCTTCGGCAAATTCAATTTGTTTGTAGGCATTTTGCAAATCGTACCAGCTTTGCATAATGCCAATCGTAATTTGATCCTGAGCTTTCTTTAACTGGTTTACCGCAATTTCTTCTTTAATTTCTTGTTGCTTTACTTTTTGTTTTTCAGCACCCCACCATGCAGAAATCGGGATCCGTACAAGACCAAATGCCATTGGTTGAATATCAGAATCCAATCCTGTACTAAAAGTGCCGTATTTTACTGCATTTACACCAACCGAAACCTGAGGCAGCATTTCAGCTTTGGCCAGTTTTGTTTGTAATTTTGAAGCCTGAATTTGTTCATCCAACAATCGATAATTAGAATTTGCAGATACATTTGTGGTATGCTCGTATTTTAATTCTGGTGGAATAACCTCATGCAAAGTATCTACAGCCACAGCGGTAGTGTCGTAATTTAAGCCTGTGTATAAGGCCAGATCTAATAGCGCTAGTTTTCGCAAATTAGAAAGTTTACTTTCATTAAGTAAAACTTTACTTCTGTTTACTTTTACCTGAAGTAATTGATTTTTTGCGATCAATCCGGCATCCAACAAATCCTGTTGTTGTTTCAAAAGCTCGTTTAAATAAGCCTTAGAAGCCTTAACTACTTTTTGTTGTTCCTGCAATTGTACTAGTTGCCAGTATTTATTTTCAGTAGTTAAAATAACCGAATCTATAGATTGCTCTGCTCTAATTTTATTAGCTTCTACCTGTATTTCTGCAAGTTTATTTGAATTTCTAACGCTACCACCGGCAAAAACAACTTCAGATGCTGTAGCCGATGCCAGATATACATTATCAATTTCAGGAATTCCCAGCATTGCGATGGGATCTATAATATTATTAAAAGCATAAATAGCGCCACCTAAAGCTTCAATGTTTGGGAAATAATGGGCTATGGCTTCTTTTCGTTGCGCGTTGGACTCTTCGATTCTAAGATTTCCGTTTTTAATATCGTGACTATACTTTAGTGCAGCGTTTTTAGCTTCTTTCAGCGTAATTTTAGTTTCCTGCGCATTGCTGGTATAAGTAACAGCTAAGATTAGAAAAACTAAAAGCTGTTTTTTATGTATCGAAAAATTAGTCTTCATTTTTAAGAATTTCAGGGTTAAGCATTTTCAGTTTTTTTTCTTCAGTATTTCTAAAGAACATCCAGTATAATGCTGGTAACACATAAAGCGTAAGAACCATCGAAATCATGAGTCCGAATGCTATTACGGTTCCCAATGGTCCCCATAAACTCGATCTGCTTATAATCATTGGAATTACACCCACTGCGGCGGCAGATGAGGTTAAGAAAATAGGTCGCATTCTTCGTTGTGCTGCTAAAATAGCGGCATCTTTAACACTGTAATTTTCTTTAAACCGAAGTTCGTCTGCAAAATCGATTAGAATAATTCCGTTTCTGACTACAATTCCGCAGAGTGCCAAAATTCCCAAAAACGAAGTGAATCCAAATGGATACTGCATTAGCATTAATCCTAGGGCAGCGCCCAAAATACTTAGCGGCATCGTGATAAAACTAAGACTGGCGTGTTTTATAGATTTAAAATGCCAGATAAGAATTAGGAATATCACCAAAACACTAATCGATAGCGAAATTCCCATTGGTACGAGGTTTTCCTGTTGCATTTCGAATTCGCCACCATAATCTACTCTTATCGAATTAGGAATATCAAGATTGTCGATTTTTGGTCTTAGTTTTTCTAAAACCACATTGGCAACAGCACCTTTAGTAATATCTACTCTAACCGTTAAACAGCGCATCCCGTTACGGTGTGTTATTTGCTCTTCCTGCCAGCCGGGCTCTACGTTTGCCACCTGCCTAAGCGGAACCATACTTTGTGTTTTTGCTGAAAGTATAGCAAGTTCATTAAGATCTGCTACGGTTTGAGATTTGTTATTTTCAGCCTTAATTTTTACCTGAATCGCATAATCTTCATCGTAGATCTTTGTAGCGTTTAGACCTTCCATATACATGGCAACAGTGTTCGCGATATTCTCTTTGCTTAATCCTAATTGGGCAGCTTCATCTTTTTTAATGTCGATATTTATGGTTTTCTCCATTTCGCCAAAATTGGTACGAGACCAAATGGTTTGCGGAGTCTGCCTAGCCAGATCGATGATACTGTCTCCATAAGCACGAAGCTGACTAATATCATTTCCGTATAAACGAATCTCTATAGGCGCCGGCTTGTTAACCATATTTAGCTGTTTCATCCTGAAATAAGCATTGGGAAACATCTTTGCATAATGCTCGTCGTAATCTTTCAAAACTTCTTCAGTAGCATCTTCAGAAGCAGTGGTTACCAGAATTTGGGCAAAGTTTTTAGCCGGTAGGTTAGGAGCGTAAACCATGTGAAAACGTGGTGAGCTTTCGCCAATAAAGCTGGTATAGTTTAAAACACGCTCATCGTCTTTAAGAACTTTCTCTTCAAATTGGCTTACCACTTTTGCAGTTTCATCTAGATTGCTGCCTTTGGCCAGGTAAACTTCTATCGCAAATTGATTTCGTTCAATAATTGGGAAAAGTTCTCGGGTTAAGCTTGAAAACAAAATGATTCCCAAAATAACAGATGCCAGCCCAATAGCAAGGTTTAATCGATAGTGCTTCATCGCCTTTTTAAGTGAAGCATTAAAAAAACCTTGCAAACGATCTAACATCGATTTTTTATTTTCTTTGTCTGCTTTTTTGTCGCTATGAAGTCCTTTTTTAATAAAAACCGTATTAAAAAATGGAACGATTAAAACCGAAATTGCCAGCGATAAAAACAACGCGATCATAATCGTGAAAGGGAAGGTGCTTAAAAAGTCTTTTGCCGTACCACTTAAAAAGAATACCAAGGGTAAAAATGTTGCTGAAATCGCTAAAGTTGCCGTAAATACTGAAGGGAAAAGCTCTAAGGCACTGTGATATGCCGCTTTCCAAATCGATTCGCCTTCATCTAATTTTTCAACATGATTGTCTATAATCACAATAGGATCGTCTACCACGATTCCTAAAACAATAATAAGCGCTGCAAGCGTTACCGTGTTTAATTCCATTCCCAGCATATACATTACGGCAAGCGTAGAGGCAATGGTGATGGGAATGGTGGCCGCAGCTACAGATGCGACTCTAAAAGGCAACAGAAATAAAGCGACCAAAATCACGCCAATTAGCGCATAACCAAATTCTTTCATAAAATGCCCAATAGCGCTATGGACTACTTCAGGCTGATCTGCAATTTTCACAATTTCGATATCTTCAGGCAGATTGCTTTCGATGGTATGTAAACGCTCTTCGATCTCTTTCCCAAACTGAACGATATTATTCCCTTTGGCCATCTCTAGAGTAATGATCATCGCTTTGGTACCATTGGTTTTGGTAAAAGCATCTGGATCTTCGTATTCCCGTTTAACTTCAGCAATGTCTTTTACTCTAATTATGCTTCCGTCGTTAGTGGTGCGCACGATTTGATTGGCAACATCAGTTTCATCCTTTAAAAATGTATCAATGTGAATTGGCCGGTCAAATTCATTTCCCTCTAAAGTTCCGCCGGGATTAACGCTTCCCTGTTGCTGCAAACTTTGCATTAGCATTCCCGGGCTAATCCCATAAGTTGCCAGTTTGTTTTGATCTGTATAGACCGCGATTTGTTCTGTTAAACCACCATCATGGCTAATTTTTGCAACGTTTTCTAATTGTCGCAGGTTATCTTCAATATCTTCTACGTGATGTTGCAGGTCTTTATAGGGGCGGGAAGAAGATTGTACCGCGAGGATCATGGCAGCGGTACTTCCAAATTCACTATTTACCAGAATTCCGCGGACTCCCGCTGGCAGTTGTTGTTGCTGAAAAACTAATAAGCCGTTTTTTAATTTATTCCAAAATTGTTCGGTTGCGTCTTCATCTACGCGATTGGCAACTTCAACATAAATATACATGCGGCCATCCTGAGAATACGAATAGGTTTTGGTTTTGTCTACTTCATTAAAACTAAAAAGATACTCTTCAACTTTGCTGGTAAGTTCTTGTTCTACTTCTTCTGAATTTGCTCCCGGATAATAGCCAATTAATAATCCCTGCCTAATGGTAAAATCTGGAAATTCATTCCGTGGCATATTAAATAAACCAAATAGTCCTATAGTTACCAGAAGAAGAGCTACGGCAAGCGGAAATGATTTATTTTGCATTGCCCATTCTATGATAGAATTGTTTTGCTTTTTCATAATCTAAACGAGTCTTTTAAATTATTGGGCAATTTTAATTGGGGTATTATCGGTAAGTTTATGATATCCCGAAGTAATTACCTGGTCTGAAGCTTTTAAACCTGAAGTTATGGCAATGCCATTGCTGTAAAGTTTTCCTGTGCTAACCTGCTTTCGTTTAGCTTTTCCGTTTTCTGCAACAAATACAAAATATTTGTTTTCTTCGGTTACTGAAACTACTTCAATAGGCAAAATAATTTCAGAATCATCTGATTTTTGATTTTTATTGAAATCGATAAGGGCTGTACAGGACATTCCTGGTTTTATTGATTTCTCTGGATTTTCCAGAAGAATTTGTGCGATATAAACCGGATTTTGCTGATTAGATTGAATGGAAATTTCAGCCACTTTTCCGAAGAAAAAGTCATCACCCAAAGCATCGATTTTCACCTTTGCGCTATCTCCCTTTTTTAGTTGATTTACTTCAGCATCTGGCACGGGAATAGCCGCTTTTACGGTATCGATATTTAGTAATTGAAAAACAGGTCTGCCCGGGCTGGCCAAATCGCCAGATTCCATGATTTTAGCACCAATATAACCACTAAAAGGCGCATATAATTTACTGTGTTTTACGTTTTGAAACGCAGCATTTGCAGCTGCTTTTGCTTGATTGTATTTAGATCGCGCTTCGATCATTTTAATTTCAGCAATGCTTCCTTTTTGGTACACTTCGTTTATACGTTCGTAATTTTCTTTGGCAAGATCGGCCTGCGCTTTACGAGCTTCATATTGCTCTCTATAAGCGGTAGCGTCTACCTGGGCTAAAAGCTTACCTTTTTGTACAAAATCGCCCATTTCGGCATTAATAACTTCAATCGTTCCGCCTATTTGAAAACTAAGATTCACTGTTTTGCTGGCAATAATTTTACCTGTAAAACCAGTGTTTTTGGTGTTTAGTGAAAGTGAATTAGCATGTTCACTAATTGTAATCGTCTTAACAGCGATTGGTTGGATAGCAACAGATTTCTCTTTCTCGCCACAACTAATGGCAAGCAAAGCAAGAATCGCAAACAATGTGGGACAAATGTTACGCATATTAAATTAGATTAGGATAAGTTTAGTGTTGAAGTCCTTTGATCATTAATTGATTAATCCACTCTAATCGATCGAACATATCGTTAGAAAATCGCTGATATAGAAAAATTTCTTTTTCCAGGCTATCGGTTGCCGTTACCAGCGCAAGTGCCAAAAAATTGATGTCCTTTTTGGGAACAGGTTTAATCTCCTGCTTTTCGATCGCCCAGTGAATACAATCTTCGATAATGCTAATTTCTTCGGTTCTAATACCGTCTAAAAGCTGATATAAAAAACTGATGTTTTCTTTTAGATCTGTGAGTAGATAGGTGTAGGTGTTAGAAAGTGAAATTAGATGTTCTAGTTTTATCTTTCTATAATTAGAGAGGTTTTTTTCGATGCTGAATTCCTTTGAAACATTTTCTGAAGTCTCCTGAATTCGTTTTTCATATTCATTCTTTACAAAGGCTTCGAAAACTTCATTTTTATTCTTGAAATAATAATATAAAGTACTTCGCCCTTTTTCTGAAGCCTTAGCGATATGATCCATAGTCGCTTTTTTATAACCGTGATCTCTAAATACAGTTTTGGAAGCTTCTATAATCTGCATTTTTACAAAATCTTCTTTAGAATTCATATTTCGACAAAAATTAAAATTATGTCTAATTTTAAACAAAATTACAATTTATGTCTAAAAGTAAATCTTTCTAAGTTGTTAATTCTTAGTCTGAACGTCTAAAAAAGTGAAAAGTAGATGCAGAATTTTAAAGATTGAATTTTAAAATAAATACTTACTTTAGGCTGAAATTAAAATATAGAAAATGAAAAGATCTTTTTTAATACTTGCTTTGATGTGTATAACAAGCCTTTTCGCTCAAAATGATAAGACGATTTATCAATTCGAGGTTGAAGATATAAATGGTGAAACTTTCGATCTAAGTTCGCTTAAAGGGAAAAAGGTTATGATCGTGAATACGGCGAGTAAATGTGGATTTACACCGCAGTATGCCGAATTGCAGCGTATTTACGATCAATATAAATATGATGACTTTGTAATTATTGGATTTCCATCTAACGATTTTGGAAATCAGGAGCCGGGGAGTAATGAAGAAATTTCAGAATTTTGCCAGAAAAATTACGGAGTAGATTTTCCCATGATGGCAAAGATTACAGTGAAAGGAGAAGAAAAGCATCCATTGTATCAGTTTTTAACCGAGAAATCTAAAAATGGTTTTAAAAATTCTGAAGTAAAATGGAATTTTCAGAAATACCTGATCGATAGAGACGGGAAGCTTGTCGCTGTAAAAGACTCGAATGTGGTTCCAAGTGATAATTCGATCTTAAGTTGGATTCAGAAATAATGCTGCTTAAAATATCTAAAAACAAAAAAGGGTAATCAATCTACCCTTTTTGTTTTTTACTAACTTTTATTGCTGTACTAAAGTTATACTCATTGTAGCATATTGCGCATCAGATACACCTTCTGCACCTGCGTAAACATTGGTAGATCTACCAAAATAGCCTTCGCTAGAATTATATTTAACCCATTCTCTTCCTTGCACATTGATAGTATAAGTTGTTCCTGCAACCATACTTACATTTGCTACCATGGTGGTATTTTGACCCAGGCTGTAAAATGTATTTCCCGGGAACGATTTTGATACTGAAGTTATATATTTTTCTTTAATAACATTGTTATTGACCATAAATCGAACAGATCCCTGGCTGGCACCATCTTGATAATGCGTAACACTATGACGATGGGATGAGCTATAACTTGTGTTTTCAGTAAATGTTGTATTTGTTGGTGCTCCAGATGCATAATAAGCGCTGATAATAAATTGGAATGTTCCTGTGTATGGAGCTGTAAATGTACCGTTTAAGCCAGATAAATTTACATATTCCCTGTTGTTAGAACTTGCTCTTACTTCATTGGTTTGATTGTACTCTACAGAAAAGGTATTATGCCCAGAACGCACCCATCGGCTACCATTATAATAGTAAAATCCCTGGGTAACATCATTTGTAGTTTGAGTATTAAAAACAAGTAATCCAACTGGCGGGGTTGCTGCCATAGAAGAAACGTCTGTCGTGCTCGACAATGCTACCCGGTTAATTAAAATTCCTTTGTTCGTAGATCCCAGATCCAAGGATGCTGCAGGATTTGGTGCGCTGTTATTAATCCCAACAGAACCTGTAGCCTGAATATTAATATCGTCCTGATAGGTAGGATAAGTTGGTGCGCCGTCATTTTCTATCCCAATAGTTAAAAGTCCGTTTTCATCAGTAGAGCCATTTCCACTAGCATTATCCTGGTATTTAATATATCCATAATCGTTTCCAGGATTAGCGGCACTTTTAAAAATTATCGAAGATTCGCCACCGGCGTTGGCATGCTCTAATACCATCGTACCGGTGGTAGGAGAAGCTGCAGTTCCATTTTCCTCGTAAACATGTAAAGTTCCCTGAGGGTTTGATGTACCAATACCCACCTGGGCATTAAGGCTTAAAGTCAAAAATGGTAGGGTAAAAAAGTAAATTTTTTTCATTTTATTGTTTAATGCTTGTTAATGAAGCAAATGTAGTCAGATATTTACGAAGTATGGTAATTTTTAGGAATATATTAATGAAGTGTCGATGATTAGCATTCTAATTGAGATAATCTGATTTTCTGCTTTTTAGCTATTAACGTCGAATTACCAAAATACTTAGTCGGTTAATTTTATTTCACTATATTTAGATAGATAATTAGATAATTTTTGGCGCCAAATTGCAACAATATTTTATGCCTATCGTCTATTAATAAATTCATCAATCAATCTGAATATGAAAAAGCTCTTTTTTATCATTGTTTTACTATTTGCTATCAACCTTAAAGCCGAATCCAAAGAAGTAATTGCTGAGGTTATTTTCGAGAACAAGACTGATCTGCCTATCTCTTCGGGAACTTTTTTTATTACTGAATTAGATAAAGAAATTAAAATCACTTCCGCAGAAAGTTTTAAAATAACATTACCTGAAAAAGGCAAATATCAGTTTGGTTTTTATTCTGAAGATTTTACCAGTTATACGTATTATCCTGCCAGAATCACCTCTAAAAAGAATACCATTACCATAAGGTTAGAACAGAAATCCACTACTGAAACTGCATTTAATTATAGAAACCTGGCAAATTCTGGAGATCTTGGTGTAGGAATGAACTTTATCTATAACGGATTAAATAATAATCCTATCGATTTTTCTGAATTTACCGAAGCTTATGGTGTGGGTATGGTTACTAAAAATTGTGTCGTAGACCCAATAACGATGAAGCGTGTTACCACACATAATCAAAAAGTAGTAGAGTACCTTATCAAAAACTTTGGTGAAGAATGGAGAGATATTTTACCTGCAACTCCATTCGGACTCAAAAAATAGTAATTCCAGTAGATTTTATTATTAAAATTAGAGCTAAGCATTATACTGATATTCGCTGATTTTTGCGTTAATTTTTAGTGGTAAAGTCTGTTGTCGCTTTGTGTTTTTCGTATTACTTTACTGTTTGGGCCACCGATACCGAAGGGAACATGATTGGTATCCATTCCATGAACTAAAAAAGTACGGCCAAAATCAACAATATCAGCACTATGTTTTCTTTAAAATTTATAGCATATTAACCAGTTTCAATAATATGTAAGCAGTTTAAAGGAAGCACAGTCAACTTATGCTTTAAATATTCTAAATTGAAGATTTTGTAAGTTTTTGAGGAGCTTTATTTTAATTTCTTCGGAAGAAAATAAGTTTCAGAAACAACGAATTTAAACTGAAATTAGATAAATATTCATGGCATTTTTAAGAATTACTGGTCTTGTATTTTTATGCGGAATTACTCTTTCCTGCGGAAATAAAACGCTTACTACCAAAGCTCAAAATAAAAACAGTGCAGCAGTTTCAACTGAAGCAAAAACACTTCAGCTGTATCGTGAAATGATGATTGCTAATCCGCCAGATTCCTTAAAATTAGATCCTTTTTATAAAAAATATATCGATGCTTTCGGGATTCCGGTGGTGTCTTCAGAAAAAGTTCCAGATGATGCGCTTGCTGTGGCCCGTGATATTGTAAATTTTATGCTGATAAAACGTCCTGATATACGGCAGGAACTTCAAAAACGCGGAGCCCGAATTTTAATTATGGCTGAAACCGAAATGGAAACCGATCTACCAGAACGCAGCGACTGGAAAAAGCCGGCAATAGACGATGTTCGGTTAACGCCGGGGGAACGTGACAACTATAATAAACCAGGCGGAATTGGTAGCCAAACCGATAAAGAATATTGGAACAAGCGTGCCCGTGGAATGGGCGGAACGGTAACAAGTTGCGCCGAGGAAAATTTATTGGGATACCCAGATACGCGATATTATGGCGAGAATATTCTGGTACACGAATTTAGCCATAATATGATGGGCGCGTTACGAAAAACAGATCCAAAATTATATGCTGAAATTGGTAAAGCTTACACCGCAGCCAAAGAAAAAGGATTGTACAAAGGCCAATATGCCATTAACACCGTAGCCGAATATTGGGCGGAGGGGTCGCAGTGGTGGTTTTGGTCTAATTACGGGTTTTATGATGGCGAAAAATATATCGTATCGCCTAGCGATCTGAAAGAATATGATCCTGCACTTTACAACATTTTGGCTAAGGTGTATCATGGACATCACATTCCGGCAGATGTTTATTATGCGCACAATAAGGAACCCAAATCTTAAAATTGTTCGATAATTGAGATTAAATGCAGCCAGGCTTACCTTGAAACGAAGATAATTTTCAAACAAATGTTTCTTAGCCTTCTCCTTAATTAGTCTACTTCTAAAATTCTGGATTTCTGGTTTCTTTAATTCAGTAAAAAATCAAGTCAGAAATCATATAATTTCAGTAAGAAATACAATTCCGAAGATCCAACCCAGGTAAAGAAAAGTGTAGGATAATGAGTAAGCTACTGCTTTGGTAAAGTTACCTGAAGTCGTATTAGCATGTTTAAAAACCTGCCGCAAGGCTCTAAAGAAAACCCAGTAGAGCATCATGATAATGATAAATAGCGAAAACCAAAAAATCGCTTCCAGCAAGAGCATAGCAACAAGAATTAAAATGCTCATCACGATCCAAAGCAGGATAGAAAGTATTAGTCCGCTTAAGCCATCTCCCACATCAGTTTCTGAAGAATCGAAGCCTCCCGGTGCCTGATAGTTGAAAAGAGAACCTTTGGTATAATTTCTATAATTAGGAAAATCATCTTGTAATCCTAGGCCTTTGTATAAACCATAAGTCATAAATGCGAATAGTAGCGTACCAATTATCGAAAGCGAAATATAAAAGTTATTGGTTAGTGCACGATTATAATTAATTCCCGTAAGCCAAACGGTCACAGCGGTGACGGCAATAACGATTAGGGAAATAATAAAAATGGTTTTTCCTTTTAGATAAGGTTTTTTAGATGCTTTCATTTTGATTGATCTAACTAAGATAGATGATTTTTAGAAAAATATAAATTTTATTGGCACCGCCAAAGGGTATAATATCCCCGAGGCTTACCTTGAAATTAAAAAATTATTTTTAACGAATGCCTTATGGGCTTACCCAAGGTAGTTTACTTAAACAATCGTGTCCAGATTTTTTTGAATAAGTTTTTGAAGGTTTTTTGTTGTTGCCAGTAATCTTTATAAACATATATGCTCATCCATTTATGACTTTCTTCGACAGCCCAATTTTCCAAATTTTTCAGGCTTGAAGCTTCTGCGTAGAAAGTTTCATTTTCCGTTAAAAAATTCTCCCACGAATAATAAACTAGTGAAAAAGGATCCAATCCATAGTCCTCATTATAACTAAGAAAAAGCTCATAAAGTTGCTTTAATTGGGCGTAAATATCATTCTTGGCGATGATCTGTTCCATAAAGTGTTGAATATGCTTAACAGGATCATCTTTTTCTTCTTCTATGGCTTCAGGAATCCCTAGATCGTTTAGAACAGCACTCACGTAGTTTTTGATTTCTTCAGAATCTACTGGTTTAGAAAATGAAGCTAGCATATAAATATTGTCAGTCTCAAAACCATTTTTTAAAAGTTCAATAGCCCAATCTACTGTAATATCGTGGTTAAACGGACTAACAATTTTATGAAACTTTATACGATGTGAAAGATCTTGATTCATGCTTAACTAGATTAAAAATCACTCCTTTTCAATTTCACTTTTTACCAACTCGATAAGCGCTTCTCCATGAATATTCTTAGCAATAACGATCCCGTTTTTATCTAAAATAAAATTTGCAGGGATTGTCCTGATTCTTATTTTTTTCAGGAAATCTGTATCGTCACCCTGTAATTCTGAAAGTTGAATCCAGGCATCGGCGCCATCGCTTTCGGCCGCCATCTTCCAGGTTTTTTCGTTGCTTTCTAACGCATAAGCGATTATTTCTAAACCTTCGTTTTTATATTCTTCGTAAAGCGGAACCAGGACTTTTCGATTTTCTTTTCGGCAGGGAACACACCAGGATGCCCACAGGTCGATAATCGTTAATTTTGAACCTAAATTTTTGATGATCGAAAGACTGTCTTTAGTGATCGATGGCAGCATAACTTCAGGAAATGTATCTCCAATTAAAACCGGTAAGTTTTTGCGGGAGCTCATTTCACATAGCTCATTTAACCAGGAATTATCAATATTTTTTTCTTGCCATTTTTGGCATTGTCGCACTAAAAATTCAGGAATACGTTCAAAATCATTTTCTGGGCTTACCCAACGTAAAGCCTGCATTGCGGGCAAAAAATGCTCGCTGTTATTAGCGAAATTTATCAGTTCTTTTTGATAATTTAAGATCGCTTCCTCTTTCTCGAGCAACTGGCTGCCATCTACTATCTGCCAGGTTTTATTGGCCAGATATTTTTGATAAGCATTGTTTTTTAGATCTCTAAGTTGAAGCAAGGCTTTATTTTCTTCGGAAGGATTTTCGATGGAAAAACTTTGTTGAAATTCGTCGAAATTCGCCGCTATTTTTATGGATTTCTGCTGAAAGATCACCGGCATATAATTGGAAGTTTTTAGATCTTCAGAAATTAAATAATTTGGCGCTTTGCCGGAAGCCTGAAGTACAATTTCAAATAATCCTGAAGCCGAATTCCCTGAAAATTGCTGAAAGCTAAAAGAACCATCTTCAGCAATAGTGGCCGAATCGATAACTTTTCCAAAAAATGAGGCTGCAACCTCATTTAACTGTTCTGGCCGAATCAAATAAAGCTTATAATTTGAAGGTGCATTTTTTATCTTTCCGGTAATTGCGACATCAGTCGTGCAACTAGCCCAGAACGATGAAAAAATTAGTACTGTAATTATCGATTTTAAGCAAATTCGATTCATTTTTTGGAAGTCTAAAACTTGATGCCAAATTAACTAATTTCAGTAGTAATCAATAAGAATTATTTTTCAGATTTAATTTTTTAGTCCGCCGCCAGGCTTGTGAGTTTTATTCCATTCTTTGTAAAATTCAACGAATTTTAGATGATCTTTTATCGCCAGCTTTTCAGGATCAAATTTTTTAAAATCAAAATCCCCGAATTCTATTTTTTCTAATTTCAGGATAAAACTATCGGTTTTATATTCGGCGATCAAACCGGGAAGTGTGGCGTAAGCAGTTGGGCCACCAACAAAATCAATTTCAGGAATAAACCAGCATTCTTCAGGAATAAATTTTTGATATTCTTCGTTTTGGTTAAGGATTTCTGGCAGCGCCAAAATTGCGGTATATCCATTTATTTGTTTCGAAGTTTCTGTAATACGCCACTTCACATTATCTGCTGCAACCTGCCTGGTAAACTCCAAAACCCTGGGAATGTAATACGATTTTTTCTGCTGAATGTCACTGGCGATAAATTTACTGTTTATGATGCTGGTTTGAGCAAGATTGTAGGCCGTTTCGAAAAACTGAAGATATTCAGGCCATTCTGCCGTAACCTGGTACTTTTTGTTATCTGAAATTACGATGAATTTAATTTCGGCCGCCGCCTTTTTATTCTGAAAATTCATCTGGTCGACCATTAGTTCGTAATCAAGATTTGGAACCGAATCTGGCGAAAATAAATCAGTAATTACTTCTGCGGAATACGTCGCTTTTATTTCCTGACCAAAGGACGGAGTCGCTAAAAATGAGATGCAAAAGATTAAAAAGAAGCTTTTTTTCATATAAAATCGTGATGATTAACTATTTCATTTTAATTGATAGATCATGCGATTCTTTTAGTCTGTTTTTTAGAAAGTATCTTTAAAAAACGGTCGATTCTGCCTTTATTTTCCTGTTGTAACAGTGAGGGATATAAATTCATTAAAATATTGACCAAAATGATCCAAAGTGAAAATAAATATTCCGCTCTAATTACTTTAATTATGGCAAAGATCATTACAAATAAAAAGCCGATAAAATGACTAATTTCGGCAATAGTCATTTCCTGTCTTAATTCGATTAACTCTTTAGTGGTGGCTTTAGATTGTAACTGCAGCTTGGGATTAAAAAATTTGAAGAATGTGTTTTTTACGATCCATTTAAAAGCACCCAAACCAATGAATTTATTCAGTTTTCTACTTTTTACCAGGCTAAAATTAGATAGTTTTCCGTAGAATTCCGTTTTTCTGAGCGCCGCATTTACGATCATCCCAACGATCCAGGAAATGAAACAAATAGATATACTAAAAGTGATATATTTCAAAGTCATCGAAAGATCAATCGAGGTTAAAACCCAAGGTATCTAGTAGCTTAGGTTTTACTAAATTAAACAATCTTAGGTCTAAAAAGTAGAATTTTAGATTGAAAATATATATTTTTCTTTTGAAAATGGTGATTCAGATTTTATTGAATTTCAGCTGTTATACAGAATAAACAGAAAGAACTTTATGCAAAATAGCATTGCGATTTGAGTTTTTCCAATTGGCCAAAAGGATTAATTCTGACGCAATTTTCTGCATCGCTCTATACTTTTCAGCAAAGTTTCTTTTTCAGGATTAAGTTCGTAAGCTTTTTGATAAGCTATTTCAGCGTTTTTGTAATCTTTTAATTTTTCTAGATTTTGGCCTTTAATGTCCCAAACTTCCCAGTCTTCGGGTAATTCTCGGGTCATGATCTCGCTTAATTGCGCGCTTATTTTCCAGTTTTTATTTCCGAAGTTAAGCCGCTCTAACCAATAAATATCTAATATGTTGCTTGGATTTTTCTCATTCTTAAGCTTATAATATTGTCCAACCAAATCATTAGTTTCTTTTCTTTCTATAGCATCGGCAAGGTCGTAAGCGATGGTACGATTGGGGTGATTTAATTTAAATTCAGGATAAATGATCTTTAAACCAATATCATCAACCAGACTAACCGAATTAGAAAGCGTCACCACACCAGTTTTCGTATTCTTATTGTAAGCAACAAATGAAGTATAGCCACCTGTGCCACCATTGTGCAATAAAATTTCTATAGAATTTTCTGGTTTTAAAACAAACCAACCGTTCTTATAAAACAGGTTGTTTGCACCTAGATCGTCGATTCCGGTCGCATGCAGATTTTCAATTTTTGGTGCTTGAAACTGATCGTTATTTTCTTTCTGAAATTTTAAATAGCTAACAAGATCTTGCGTACAACTTATCAAACCACCAGCATACCGGCTAGGTCCTGTAAATTTCCAGTTTTTATTTTTGGTGCCAATATTTGTGGGCTGCACCAGGAGTTTTTTATTTACAGTAGCATGTTCTAAGTGACTATGATACATTTCACTATCCTGAAATAATTCACCAACCAGATCTGGAAAATCACTTACAGTTTTCTTTTCTATAATTCTTCCCAAAACACCAAAACCAAAGTTAGAGTAGCTCCAGGTTTTACTTGTATCGATTTTTAAATTATTTAGTTCGGTTTCTAAAAGTGCATTACTGTAGCCATTAAACGGATCAGACCAATCTTTAGGTGAAAATTGTTCAGATAATCTTGGCAAACCAGATTTGTGATTTCTTAGCTCATTTACTTTTACAAGCTTTAAATCTTTATTTTCGATATCTGGAAAAAAATCTGCGATCGATTTATCAAGCTCGTCTCCTAAATAAATTTTAGCAAGCCAGGCGGTAAAGGTTTTTGTTACTGAACCAATTTCATAAAGACTTAAGTTAGTAGCTGTCTCTCCAGAAGCATCAATTTGCCCGTAATTAAAAAACTTCGCTTCTCCTGAAGGCAATAATATGCCTATTGAAATACTCGGATTGATCTCAAGTTCTGTACGTCGTAAAATTTCATTTTCGATGGAATCTGAAATGATCTGTTGACTAAATACAAGGTTAGAAACAAAACCGAAAAGACCAAAAAGTAATAACCGCATTCCCATTTAAATTGAATTTTAAGTTAGCTTAATCTACCGCCGCGTTTAGAAAATGGTTAAAAGGAAGCTGAATTTTATAGATTTTCAGCAATTGTTTTTCAAGATCTTTCTGCGCCCAAAATTCGTTCGAAACAGGATGGATCATTGCGTAACTTTTATGCTTTAGCAATTCGATATCTTTAAATTCTTTCGGAAAATCCTTTGGAGCTCTTTTTAATTTTTCGCCATGAATATCAGGGAAATAAGATTGAAATTGGTTGTTTTTAATGATCTTTTTAAAATCTTCAGGATGATCATAAATATGCTGTCGAATCGCTTTTAAATTTTGGGAATCAGGTTTGTAAATTCCGCCGCCAATAAAACAGTGATCGGGTTCAATATGCATATAATAGCCTGCGTGTCCACTTTGACGACCATCTTTAGCGAAAAAAGCGCCAAAATTAGTTTTGTAAGGCGCTTTATTTTTAGAAAATCGAACATCTCTATAAATTCTGAACATGCATTTTTTAGGATCGTCTACATTTATTTGTGGATCTAGCGCTTTTAACTGTGGTAAAAAGTCTCCCAAAAATTGTAGAAACTCGTCCTTAGCTTCTTCATATCTTGATTTATTGTCATTAAACCAATTTCTATTATTATTGATTTGAAGATCGATTAAAAAGTGAAAAATTTTATCAAAATCCATAGTTGTAGCTCCTTTTAGGAAGGAAAGTTACCATATTTTTTCAGCAAAATTCTGCTTCAATCAAATTTCTTCCAAAGCGCGATTAAGCCTAAAATAGGACCGATAGCCAGAATCATAAAAATAGCGGTGCTATTTGTTGTTTCAGCAAGAAAATTCAGCAATAAAATGCTAAAGATTGTTATAGAATAGCCAAGACAATTTACGATAGTTAGTGCCGTTCCTTTTACTTCTGGATCTGCATTTTTCGCCACCAGAGTAGAGAATAAAGGTGAATCTGCAACCACCGTAATTCCCCATAATAAAAGAAAAGCGATAAAAATTTCTACGGAATTTATACTGAAGAAAAGGGGAGAAGCAAGGCAGCAAATTCCTGAAAGTGCTAATGCTGAAATTGCCGTTTTTTTAGTTCCAATTTTTTCAGCAATAAACCCACCCAAAACGCAAGCCAATCCGCCAACTCCAATAATCAAAAATGACCACAGCGGAAACTTGAAGCTGGTTTGGTGAATTTCAGCATATAATTTCAGCATGACTGGAACAAAAGCCCAAAAGCTGTATAATTCCCACATATGTCCAAAATAACCAAAAGCTGAGCTTCTAAAGTTTTTATTCCTGAAAACCTTTAAAAATGATTTTAGATCTACAGATTTACCGGCACTTCTAAACGGCCCGTCTGGTACAAAAAACTGAATTAAAAGTCCGCCTAAAACGGCCAAAATCGAGGTGCCAATTAATACCGATTTCCACGGAAGATTAGCAGTTAGACTTTTAAGTAAATGCGGAAAAGCGGTCCCAATTACCAACGCACCGACTAAAAACCCCAGGGATTTTCCTAATCCTTTTTGAAAATAATCTGTAGCGATCTTCATGCCTATGGGATAAATACCAGCTAGAAAAAAGCCAACGAAAAAGCGTAAAAGGAGTAAAGTTTCTATCGTATTTTGGGAATAAATACTCGTCAAATTAAAAAGTGCTCCGCCAAGAGCACTAAGAAAAAATACTTTTGAAGGCGAAAACCTATCGGCAATGCTAAGAATGGCAAAAAGCAGCGTCCCTAAAATAAACCCAAATTGCACCGCAGAGGTTAATAAACCTAAAGTTTCTTCGGGTAGTTGAAAGTCCGTAATAAGATTAGTCATCACCGCGTTTCCTGCAAACCAAAGGGAAGTACAGCAAAATTGAGCAATTACGATAAGCGGAAGAATTCTCCTTTTAACCAACATGTATTTTTATTGTTGGGTAAAGATATGCATATTTGGTATGTTAGAATTTTGGATTTTTAGTAAGTTGGAATTTTAAATTATTGCCTATTGTCTACTGAGACTGCTCACTGAAAAATACTTCTCGATACATTTTATTTTTTCGCTGCGCTACAAAATAAAACACTCGAAGTGACATTTTAAGATATTAGAATCTAGAAATTAGAGTTTAGACATGAAATGGTAATGCTAAACTATTTTCATTTTTACTGTAAACTGTAAACTGTAAACTGAGACTGTATACTGAAAACTACTTAATCAATTCAATTTCTACGATTTCGTCACCGGTTTTTACGATATCACCTTTTTTACATTTCCATCGCAGAATTGCATTTTCGAAACTTTCTAATTCGAAGCTTAAGCTTTTACTTTCCAAGGAGCAAATAACCTGTCCCTTGGCTGCTTTTCCTTCATTTTCGATAAGAATTTCGGAAACTTTGAATTCTGATTCTCCTTTAATTTCTGGAGCGGTAATAAGCGCTTTTTCTCCGGTTGGTGTTAAATTTTCGAGGTGTGCGTTAATATTGTTTCTCTTTTCTGAAGAATGAAAGAGTTTGGCTAAAAATTTAAGCATTATAGTTGGTTAGGTTTTACCTAAATTATATGTTTTTTAGATATATTTTTCAAGAATTGATATCGATTTTATGGATTTTTAGGTTCACTTTTTTACCATTTTGAGAAAGTACAAGATCTAAGGAATTCTGCTTTTGCAAGGATAGCCATTCGTTCTGCCAAAAATTTAAAAGGGCTTCTTTTGTTAATCCTGAAAGATCCTTTTCATTAATGCTTTGCACCACAGCACCTTTTTCAATTTTGTGTTTTTTATTAAAATCCTTTTCGGCGTTATAAACTTCTAATTTTTTGGATTGATAATTCGGTTTAAAAATGAGTTCAAATTGAGCAATCTCATCATTTGGGGTTGATCTATTTTTCTTTAAAAAAAGATGATGATTTTTGAAGTCTACGGTAACTAAGTAATCTTCAAGAAACCTATTGCCTATAAGCTTGGAGGTACCCACTTCATTTTCAGCATCAATAATCTGGTTTTCCAGAATCATGTCTCCAATTTTCACTGTGTTTGCTATAAATCGATAATCTGTGGGTTGATTTTTCAGATTTAATTCTAGTCTCGATTTTTTATGTTTACGAAGTACTTTTTTAAGATCTTCAGGGTTTGCTACAAATTTTCTACGGCCGTTTCCGGTATCAAATGCAAATTGAAATTCTTCATCTTCGATGGTTAAAGCGACATTTTCAGTTCCCCAGCCACTTTCCTTAAGATGCATATTTATTTTTTCTGTGTTTTCATCTAGTTCAAACTTCTCGATATTATTGGCTATTCTAAGAAGTTTTTTCTTATAATCGATCTGCCAAACGGCTTTTTTAATTAAAGAACTTCCAATAATACCATCTAATTTTTCAGCAAAAACCTTTTCTGAAAATCCCATATCCATGCCAATCGCACCAGTATTTACGAAGTGAATTCCGCCTATTTCGATGTTTTTAATGGAAACATAATTCACTTTCCCATTATTTATAACAGGACCAAAAACATCTGCATTACCTTCAGAAATCGTTTCAAATTCTTCTAAAACAGCTGGGTCGATCACGCTAGCTTCAGCGCCAGTATCAAACATAAATTGGTATGTTTTATCGTTCTGCTCGATATCGAGTATAATATAATGATCGACGTAATGAAAAGGAATTTCAGCAAAAAAGTCGGTTTCTTTGGTCTGTCCCTGGTTTGCCCATTCTTTTAATTCTTCGTTATTCTGTGCCATTGAGATTTGAGACACCGCTAAAAGCAAAATCAGGAATAATTTTGTTTTATTCATTTAAAGTTGATTGTAAAATTGGAGTTTATATTGCCAAATATAAGTAACTCTTTCGGATAAAAATATTATCAGAAATGTATATTATCGGATTTTTACTGAAGTAAATCTTTAGAATTCTAAGCTATCATTCAAAATCTTCAATTTCAGCTAAAAATGATTTTGCTTCTTCGATCTGGCTACCATTGCCCTGTAATAACCAGTTTAAGTAATTTTTGCCAGTATTTTTTGATTTCAGTTTTGCTGAAAAAAACAAAGCTAAAATTTGAAGAATTATGGTAATTCCTGCAAAGATCCATATTTGTTGTAGCGAAATAAATTCGGTAGCGTCAAAATCGAATAAAACTTTTAGCACAAAAATTCCAACAAAAGGACTGAAAGGTAAAATAGCTGCCGCGATCTTTAAATTAATTAAGATTGAAAGTTTAAGTTTTGAAAGTTGTTGCTGCAATATGGTAACAGGTTGCTGATAATCTAGACTCAAAATGCCATGTAATTGTTTAAGAGAAGAAAATACAAAAGCAAAGCTAAAAAATAGGATTATGCTGGCCGAAAATGCGAAATACCAGATTTCTAAATTATCAATAAGAAATTGCATGGCATAGCAAATAAGCAGACTAAAAAATAACAGGCTGCTAATAGGCAAAAAAAGCAGGTGATTAATTTTTGACTTTGCTTTATCTAATTTGAACTCTTTTAAAACAGCTATGTTTAAACTTCTTGAAGCTTCCAGTTTTTGTTCCTGATTTTGCCAGGCAGCTCTTAATTGTTCGATATCCATCACTTTATTTTTTAAATTTCTTTTTTGATTCGGTTTATTTTAGTACCAACATTTGTTGCTGAAATTCCTAGAACTGCCGCAATTTCCTGGTGAGTTTTATTATCTAAATACATGATCATTAAAGCCTTGTTTAAAGGTTTTAATTCCTGAATAAATTGGTTCAGTTTCTTAATGTTTTCGTCTTCCTCGGTTTTATTTTCTTCCTGAATATGAACAAGTTTTTCTTTTAGCGGAACAAAATATTTCTCCTGGGTTTTTATTTTTCGGTTATACGAAATCACTACGTTAAAAGCGATTTTGTACATCCAGGTGGTAATTTTTACAGCATGATCAAATTTTTCATAGCTCTTTAAAAGATTAATGATGATCTCCTGGATAAGATCTTCCTGTTCTTCAGGATAATAACTATAGGCATTTACAATCTTAAAAATGAGGTTTTTGTTTTCTTCGATATATTGTAAAATGTCTTCTTTAGCCGATTTCATTCCCCGTTTTTCTTAGGTCTTTGTATCATTAATCGTTTCTAGTTTTAAAAATCACACTTTTTTCAGAAAAAAATCAAATAAAATAAGCTTTGTGCGGTGTTTGGCTTATAATATACTTTCTTTACAAAAGGATTTCAGATAAAAACATATTTTACTTAATTTAGTTTAAGGTTTTAGCAAAATTCATCATCATGAAAAAAATAATCTACGGGCTGGCTTTAGTTGCCGGTTTTACAAGTTGTCAGGAGACAGAAGATTTAACATCGAAACTTTATTCCGCTCAGGATGCTGAACATTTTACGATTTCAGGAAGAGTAGATAAAAGAGATTCATCACTGGTAATGATTAGTCCGGCTTCTAAAATTGCCTTTAAAAATACACAAGATGATACTTTGAGTGTTTTTTCTAAAGTAGACGATCCTAAGCAATATGCATTTTGGGCCTTGGCTATAAACGGAGAATATAAAGGAAAGAAAAGAGTAGAGGGAGACACCTTAAACGAATTAAAGATTCCAGTTTCCAAAAACGATACTATAATCGAATTATATAAAGCTACCGAAGCAAGTACCGGGAATTTAGTATTTAGTGGTTTAAAAGCGAAAGAAATTGCTGAAGCTCCTGAAAAGCCAGATCTTAAGATCGAATTTATAGGAAATTCCATCACCTCTGGATTTGGAAATGACAATAAAGAATTTCCCTGTGGTGAAGGTTCCTGGTTCGATGCGCATAATGCGTATTATTCTTACGCAACGATTGCCGCAAATCGATTGGATGCCGATTTTGTATTGTCCTCAATTTCTGGCTGGGGAATGTATAGAAATTGGAATGTTATGGGGCCAACCGTTCCCGATGTTTACGATAACTTATATTTAAGTACAGATTCTCCTGAAACCTACACAGCAAAGGATTTTAATCCAGAACTTATCAGTATCAATTTAGGTACCAACGATCTTTCAGATGGCGATGGCCAGCATGAGCGTTTAGCATTTAGTGTAGACGATTATGTTGGGGCGTATATAGAATTTGTTCAACATCTTATCGATACTCGTGATAATCCAAAAATTGCCATTTTAGATAGTCCTATGATCTCATGAGAAAAGGAAGAAATTTTACATCGCTCATTAGATAGCGTAGCTTCTTATTTTGAAACTAAAGGCAAAAAAATCCATGTTTTTGATTTTGAACCTATTCCTGAAACTGGATGCGGCGCACACCCTTCGATAGAAGAAGATAAAATGATGGCAGATCAAATCACGCCTTTTTATGAGGAAATTTTAGCTGCTGAAGAATAGCCTCGAATTAACTTTTTTGAATATTAAAAGATGAACTTAAAATTAAGTGCGCTTCTTTTATTGCTGTCATTCCAGGTTTTTGCTCAGCAATATAAAGAGGAAAAGGATATTCAGTATTACGAAGATCCAACTTCAGAATACATGAAGCAACAATCTAAACTGGATATTCATTTTCCAGATTCAGATAACAATAAAAAATATCCGGTGATCGTTTGGTTTCATGGTGGCGGATTAACTGGTGGCTCCAAAGAAATTCCGAAGGAATTAAAAAATAAGGAAGTTGTAGTGGTAGGTGTAGGTTATCGATTGGCGCCAAAAATTAAAGCTGAAGAAACCATAGATGATGCAACTGCTGCAATCGTCTGGGTGTTTAATAATATTGAAAAGTATTATGGCGATACTGAAGAGATATTTATTTCTGGACATTCGGCAGGTGGGTATTTGGCTTTAATGGCAATAATGAACAAAGAAAATTTAGCCCAATACGATATTGATGCTAACGATGTGGCTGGATTAATTCCGTTTAGCGGGCATACCATTACGCATTTTACGATTAGAGATCAGCAGGGAATTCCCGGGACACAGGCGATCGTAGATAAATGGGCGCCTTTATTTTATGTTAGGAAAGATGCACCGCCAACTTTATTGATCACAGGAGATCGTGAAATGGAGATGCAGATGCTTGGGCGATACGAAGAGAATGCTTATTTCTATAGAATGATGAAAGTTGCCGGGCAAAAAGAAATCGATCTTTACGAAATGAATGGGTATGGCCATAACATGGTTTATCCAGCTTTACCATTATTGTTGAAATTTGTAAAAGAAAAATCCGACCAATAGTAAAAATTTAAAGACCCCAATTGTAATCATGAAATTTAAAAGCCGAAAAGATTTCTTTTTCTTAGCTCTTAGCTTTGGTTTTACCACGCTGGTGTTTTGTGCTTTTGCTTATCAGTTTTACTATTCTCAGGATACCCGAAACCAAAATTTTATTGTAGGTGATGTTTTATTGATACTTATCGCTGGACTCTTACTTTGGTTGAATTTTGGAACAGAATACGAGCTTACACCAACTTATTTTAAATATAAAAGTGGCCCGCTAAAAGGAGCGATTCCGCTAGAGAAAATAACCGAAATTGTAGAAGGTAAAAGTCTGTGGATAGGTTTAAGGCCAGCAACCGCAAGAAAAGGACTAATCTTAAAATATGATATTTATAACGAGTTGTATATAAGTCCGCGTACCAACGAAAGTTTTATCAATAAGATATTGGAGCTAGACAGCCAGATTAAAGTAACATCTTTGGGAAAGGAGTAAGGGAAGTATTGTAAAAATAGAATTACTTTTTTTGATTAAATCACATTTCAATATTCATTTGTCTTCCTTCTTTTTCGGCTTTTTTATCCATTTGAGCGCCAACCAACATTCCAATACAAAGGCCAATAGGCAGACCTATTCCTAAGAAAGCCATATTATCAAATGCGAAACCAAAAGCAACACCAAGAGGAATTCCAAAAGCCGACATACCTAAAGGCATCCAGGTTTTCTTGTAATAATTTTTAGGAACCAGGTTTTGCTCCTTTTCTATGATCTGAAGCATTTTTAGCTGACTTTTCTTTATCTGAAGGTTCAGTTTTTTAAGAGGAGCTTCGTTAATTTTATCGATTTCTGGATTCAAGTTTTCAATCACTTCATCGGTTAGATCTTGTTGTTTTAATGCGTCAAGAAACCCCATAAACTGAGAGAAACTTTTATAAGCTTTTTTATTTTGTCCTATATCAGCTCTGGGAGCTATTTTTTCTAATTCCATTGAAAAAATCTGTGCGGTAAATTAAACCAATTATTCGTTAAACTTAAATTTGCGATAGTTTTCCTTTACTAACTCGGTTGTGGTTTCAGCATCCAATTGTAACGAATTTAGAGTAATACTAAAAGGAGTTTTAGCTGTTAATGAATTAAGTTTTAGAATGATCTTTTTCCAAATTGGTGATTTTCGAAGGTATTTTTCAGGATCTTTTACAGTGATCAGTAAGAACTTTCCAGAATAGATGTTTTTAGCTTCAATTTCCAGAATATCTTTCCATTCGATAAGCCCAACACTACTTGCGTTAGTTTGGTCTATAATCCCTTCATTATTCATGTATAGTGCCTTATCGTCTTTCCGTTTAAAAAGTAATAATGCAGTGATACCACCAAAAAATAGAAAGCTAAAAGTAGTTAAACCACGCACCACTACTGGTGCATAAGAATCTGGAGTTTTGGCGTAAAGATCTGCGTTAATAAAGATGATAATCGAAGCGATCACAAAAACCAAACCTGCAATGATCAGGTGATTTTGTTTTTTAATATCAGAAGATATGGAGATGGGATCTATATGTGTCATAATAACTAACGTTTTTGTATAAATTTAATTTATTTATTCTAAAACCTGCAATTTCTCTTGTTCTTTTTCTTTAATATTATTTACCAAGCTTTGCAGCTGGTTTTTAAGCATGGTTTCTATTCTGGAAACCTGTAAATACACGCGTTGAACGTGAGATTTTGATTTTGAAATTTTTTCCTGAACGATAAAATCGAAAATGAGTCCGTCGAAAAAATAATCACCAAACGTATTAAAGTTGCCAATGTCGATAGATCCATCTACACGATCTGGAATGTCTACATCTTTTAATTCTCGTGCAAAATTATCAAGATGAAATTGCGCCTTAGAAATCCCAAGTTTCGCATCATCGATCTTGCCGTGCTTAATAGCGGTAGAAATCAAACCACCACCAATCATATCTAAAGTTCCCCAACTTTCTGCAGATTCCAATTGCTTAAAGGTTTCGTTTAGATAATGCAATACAGGTTTGGAAGCTTCTAAGGCCTCGTTTGTTTCCTGGATTTGTAACTCATTTTTCTCGATTTCGGCTATAATTTCTTGTAGATCTTTAGCACGCTCATCCTGTAGTGATAGCAAGAACTCTTCTTTTTCCTGAAGTAAGATTCGATATCTTTCTTCGGAATTTTTTATAAGATCGATTTCTATCTGAAGCTTTGCAATATCTTCTTCGATCAATTTAATTTCTTCGATCGCTTCGTCATATTGTAGTTTTGCTTTTAGGTATTCCTGCCGCTCTTTTTCCTGTTTTTCGTCTTTATTCCCCAAAATGTTATAAAAAAGGGAGGTTAGATTCAGTTCATCAAGTTTTTTAACATCGCGTTGTTCTTTTTCCAGTATCTCTTTTAACTTGGTGCCACGTGCTTTTTTAGCTTTTAAGCGCGAATGAGATTCTTTAAAATTAGCGCGTAATTTATCTAATTTCGACTTTAATAATCTTTGTTTTTGAAATTCTTCCTTCTTTGGAAATTGCATAGCTTCATGTTTTAGAAAAATAGATCATTTTTCTAAAGTATAGGTAGCGATTTTAGTAGAAATGTTACAGAAAGTAGGCCTAAATAGAGGTGAAGCGGTTTCTTTTAGCCAGTAATAAGCGGTTTATGTCTTCAACTTTTTCAAATTCTTCAACTTTAAATTTCTCATCGGCTTTAAAGAATTGAGTAACTTTTTTGCTTTTATCACCGGCTTTTTGATTAAAACCTAAATTAAAAAGTAGCGAGTTTTGGCAAATTTCACTTAGATTTTGGCAGAATTCTTCAGAAAGAAAAGCCTCGGGAATTTCAGCATCAATAAATAGATCTACAATAATAAGATCGTAAAATTGATCTCTATTTTTTACAAAATCGAATGCATCAGATTTATGAATGTTGAGATTTTTTATTGCTGAAATATCAAATTCGGTCTTAGCGATATCAATTATTTTCTTGTCGATCTCTACCGCGTAAATTTTTCCGAAGAAATTAAACTTTTCCTGAAGCGATCTTACCACGCTACCACCGCCCAGGCCTAAAATTAAAACCGATTCTATTTGGCGAAAATCGATAAAATTTAGTCCGTTTTCTAAAACTTTTTGAAGTGCTCCGTAAGAATAATTGGCGTTTTTGGTGTCTAAAACCTTTTTGCCATCGATCCAAGTAACTTCTAGTTTGCCACTAAAGTCTGAATCTTTTTTAGCCGTAATTGGCCATAAATAGCTTAAAATTTGTTTCAGTTTATTCAATACTCTTTCTTTTTAATTCCGCGATGTTCAATAAGTTTCGCAAGCCCTATCGCTATTAAGACCGAGATGCAGGCAGTTGTTCCCAAAGCGCCACCAAATCCGTTAAAAAATTTACCGGTATTTATATAAATCAGGCTAAAAACCAGTCCTGAAATCGCCACATAAATCCATTTTGAAATAATCTTGATTGAAACCATCCCAACAAATGAAGCACCGATAAAAAAAAGCGGAATTTGTTTTGTAAGAAACACTGAAAGCAAATTAGGGAAACAATAGAAAAATAGTCCGATGATCAGCGAGGGCAGGGCAGAGGCTCTAACCGCTCCTTTAGCTTTATGGTTGTTGATAAACCAGGTAAGCAGTGCTCCAAATATGCCGGTAAAAATGAGAATAGCTGCTTCCATTAAAATAAAAGATAAACGATTAACGACGACAAAGCTACGCCGCCAAAAGCGATAGATCCCAGCTTTCCGCCAAATCCGTTAAACACATTTTTTGCTGAAATAAATAATGCTCCGGTTAAAAATGCACTAAAAATTATAAACGTATATCCTAAGGATACTGCGGGAGCCGTCATCCCCACAAATGCACCACAGTAGGCAGCTACAGGAACTCTTTTAATCCACGAAGATTTTCTAAAAATAACAGGTAAATAGGAAGCTACTGTACCCGTAAAACCAGCCGCGATCACAGCACCTAATTCCAGATCTACGCTAATAAAATAGGTGAGTAAAGCTCCTAAACTAACGTAAACGATATCCTGAAGATCGTTTAGAAAATGTGCTTCTTCCTGGGTGTTTTTGTGATAATAAGCATAGGTGATTAGCCCCGTAGAAATAATGATCCCAGATATAAGCCAAAAATTGTGTACTTTTTCGAACAATATCGACAATAGGAAAGCCAGATGGCAGGCTACAAATAAAAAAAAGGCTAAGATTCTAAAGATCCTGATCAAGACTAAATTTTTAGCAAAGATAAGACCTCAAGATTAATTGATTAAATCTAATTTGTACCCTATTTTTTATGAGCTAAACTGCTTATTGAATGTTTTAGCTTTTTGTAATAGATAAATACTATAAATAAGGCTTCCTACAATAATTAATTTATAAATAATGCCGCGCATTGCGAGATCTGGATCTAAAATAAAGTTGACGGTATACAAACCTAAGATCATGCCTAAAGGGAAAACGCTAAAAAACATAGGACTTTTTTTTAGCAACAATCCGCATATTACAAACCCCAAACCTAAAATAAGGTTTATGGAAATCGTGAAAACATCAACTTCTATAGTTGAAGACAAAATGGAAACCAGAATAAATAAAAAGTTATATCCAGATATTAAAAATAAGATTTTTTTGCTGCGGGAAAGGGCTTCTTCAGCATCATTTATCACACTTTTTTTATTGATAAACTGGGCAATATGTTTTGATTTTTCCTGAGTACTCCCGGTGAACGGAAACCTGCAATTGGTACAATTAGAAACATTAATTTCCTGAGGTTCTTTGCAGGCAGGGCATTGAATAGATGACATTTACTGTTCGTTTTTTGATTGAATTTTAGCCGAAAATTGGAATAAAAAGAAAATGCCAACAGATCATGTTTATCGCCCTACTCGATAAACGTCCCTATCAGCATTTCTAATTACAAATTTAGTATTACAACTTAGTAATCCAATACGGTTTTCCGTAAAAATTACATCTCTAAGTGTTAAATTTTATCAGATGATTTTCAGGTCTTTGGCCATGCTTATTAATTGCGGATTGGTACGTGCACCAAAGTCTTCTTTTAGGTCTTTTAATCTTTTTTCAATAGAACTTTTACTGTGTGGATAAGTGCCTTCCTTTTTAAATTTCACATGAATTTCTTCCTGGGTATATCCATCAGAAAGTAGCTTTAGAATTCTCACTTCATAATCTGCGATCTGAACGATATTATCTTGTTTTAGCGCATCTTTTAAAGATTTTGGAAGAAATTTTTCATCGTTATAAACTTTTACGATGGCATCCTTCAAATTTTGCATTCCATTGCGATCCTTGCAAATGTACGCATCTATCTTTTCAGAATCCCATAAACGAGAGATCGTAGTAGGATGATCTTCAACAGAATGAACAATGATCTTTAAAGCTGGGAAATCCTTCTTTAATTTCCAGATCAATTCTTCTCCATTTTCAATTTTTTCCTGTCTAAAATCTTGTTTAAAGCTAAGATCACAGATTAGCAGATCGATCGGGTTATTGTCTAACTCTGCTTTCTTGCACCTTAAAAAAGCCTGATCACAATACTGTGTATTTTCGATCTCCTTAATACCTAAAGAGCCTAATAGCTGCGTTACCGCAATATTTACGCTGTCCAGGTCTTCTGCAATTAAAACATGTTTAAACATGAGCTTGTTGTTTACTTAATTATCGAGATTCAATATTTGAGGCTTGCCTCAATATTTTAGTTCTTTTAAATTGTATTCCTACCGGTTTGCCTAAGTTAATTTGCCTTAAATTAGCTAGGAATTTTAATTTTTGCTGAAAATCCAGCATCGGGTTCGGTTTCAAAGGTAAAACTTCCACCAATGTCTTTAATACGGTTTTCCGTATTAGCTAATCCCGAAGTCTTTTTTAATGCTGAAGTTTCAAATCCAATTCCGTTATCGCGATAAATGATCTCTATAAATTTGCCCTCTTTTATAAAACTAATGATCAAACTTGAAGCCCGGCTATGTTTTCTGGTATTTACCAATAGTTCCTGCAAAGCCCGATAAATAACGATCTTTTGAGGCTCTTTGATTAGATCCCAATTTATAGCACTGAAACCATTCATAATTAATTTTATATGATTTCCGCCGGTTTTTGAGATCATATAAAATAGATCGTCCTTATAATTTTCGTTAGTTCTTATAGCTGCGTTTTCTCTAGAAATATCCCGGGTGCGGCGATAAACATTTTCAAGTTTATCTAAGATGCCATCATTTTTTTGTTCCTGAAGCTGCGACATGATCTGGTACACATCATTGGCTAATTCGTCGTGAACTTTTTTTGCGAGCTGTTTTTCGGTTTTATAACGCTCATTAAGTTTTTCTCGTTTGTAGCGCTGCTGAAGAAAAATATAGATTCCTACACCTAAAAGAATAAGCAGGATTATAACAAAAATAGCCACCAATTTTTGATTTTTTTGCTGAAGCAGGTCTAACTTTTGAGCAGCCGATAATTCCTGTAAGTTATTGATTTCAGCTAGTTTTTGCTCTTCGTCATATTTAATCTTAGCGAACAGATTTTTGGCATTTATTCTGGCTTTCTTTAAACTACCACTTAGTTTAATATAGTCTTGAGCATACGATTTACTCGAGTTTCCTTCAGAAAGATCTACTAAATGATCCAGGGCGAGAAGACGATCATCATCAGACTTTGCTTTTTTTGAAGCATCCAAAAGTTTTTCAGCATAGACTTTAGCAAGGGGAGATTTTTCTTTGCTATATATCGATGTTAGATGAGCATAACTCGCTAATAACCCAGAATAGTCTTTCCAAGCTTCTCTTTTTTTAGCAATGATTTTAAGCGAATCAATTTCCCTGATTCCATTGCTTAACCATTTATAAAAAAGGTGATTTTCTTTAGCTCTAGCCCAATTGATGCTATCTTTGGCGGGAATTTTAGAAATTTCTTGCCAGATATTTAAAGCCTTCTCGTATTCTTTCAAATCGGCATGTATCAGGGCGATATTGTTTAAAATTGTAACTTTTTCTTTTGAAGCAGTAGCGTGATCTAGCGCATTCTGAAATTCTTTTAAAGCTTCTTCACGGTCGCCTAATCGCCGATAAGTAATAGCTAAAGAATTATATAAACTAACCAGAAATGCCGAATCCTTGGTATACTGCAGTAATTCTAAAGCCTTGGTATTATTTTGCTGACTTCCCGCTAGATCTCCCAATCTTTCTTGGGCTATTGCAACTTCAACAAGGCGCTTACCCGCTTTAATGGAGTCGCCTCCCAAGAGATAATATTGCTGCGCTTTGTACATATTTTCCAGAACATTGTCAAATTGTTTCTTAGAAAGAAATGTTCTTGCTTTTCTGTAATATGACTGAGCAATAAGTAATGTGTCCTTATTTTTTTGTGCAAGATTCCGCATTTTATTCGCAAAGAAGAATGCTGAATCGTATTCCTTTATATAAATTGAATAGTAGATTTGATGGTCTAAAATATATGGTAGAATAGTATCTGAAACCTTCACTTCTTTTGAAGCCTGCCGGTAGAAATCTAGTTTTTGAGAAATATCATCGGTTTTTTTACCTTTTTCGAATAAAATATGAGCTTTGCTATTGTTTTTTTGGCTTATTGGCTTTGTTTCTTTTTGGCAGCTAAGGCCTAAAAATAGCGGAAGCAGAAGAAGGATTTTAAGTTTCGCGAGCATGACGCAAAAGTAAGTTTTTAAGCTGAAATGCTTTCTGAAATTATATGCGAATACGTTAAAAAATGGAATAGAAAAGCCGCAATATCAAATTGACATTGCGGCTAAATTTTTACTCGGCATAGATTATTATTCTGAGATATTTTTTAAAACTTCTTGGTTTTGCTTAGGATCTTCAGTTAATAATCCCTCCAGATCTTTATTTAGCTGAAGACTGTAATCATTCTGCAAGTGAGCCTTATGAACTTCAGGATCTTTCCAACGCTCTAGTACTACAAATTCATTTTCATTATCAGCATTTTGATAAATATTGTAGCCTAAATTGCCTTCGGCATTTCTGGCTTCAGGTATAGCTTTGTTCATGGCCTCGATAAAAGCGGTTTTCGTATTCGGTTTTGTAGTAAACCATACGATAATGTTTTGCGCATTTTCTTCAGGAGTTACTGTAGTAGTAAGTTCAGCAGGAATTTCAGCAATCTCATTTAGCATTGTAGATTCTAACATTTGCATTGTAGCTGCTGGTGCAATACCATCAACAGATCTGGCATAAACTTTTTCCTGGTGTGCTTCCCAGGCTGCTTTATCTTTGAAGCGTTCTAGAAGATAAACAGTGTAGTCGTTTTCTTTTCCAAAAAGTGTGGAGGATATATTTCCTTCTTCTTTTTGCGACTGTGCTACATTGATTCGCATTAGTGACAAAAAGCTGTCGTAACCGCCTTCGCGTAAAGGCAATTTTGTAAGTTTCTGAAAGCTTTTTTCTTCCTGGGCATTAGAAAAATTAGCGCCTCCAATGGCCAGCAGTAAAAACAAGATAGCTTTAAAATACATTCTTTTCATATTTCTAGATTCAAGGTTTCCTCTAAACGAAGATACCATTTAATAGAGATTTCTTTTTAAAGCTATGTTAATTCTGATTTTCAGAACGGTCTCGAGTATGGACAGATGCGGTTTGATTGGCCAGGTTGTGTCTGCCAAAAAGTATAGCTAAAAACATCGAATATTGATTGAGGATTTAGGTGAAGTTGACCATACGCATTTTTAGCAACTGGCTTTCTTTTAATTAATTTATTTGCTTTTTTATTTCTTAAGCATCAAAAATATACAGACAATAAATGTAACTAAGTAAATAATACCTAAAACTGTCTTTCTAAACGTAAAGGTTTGGAATCAAATTTACGAAGCAATGCCATTCCAATTGGTAAAACCAAAATTGCATATTTAAACCGATTTTATTCTTCATTTTTTAATTTTTAAGATTATCATCAAATTATCCGCAGAACATAAAGCCGCAATTGTTGTGATACCTTGTTGGCAACTGGCTTTATTCCGTATCAATCTCTTTCAATAATTTTTCGTAACTCTGTATTAGTCTTTTTTCTTGTAAAACAATGTCTGTCATTGCAACTGCTAAAAATCCGTAAACTTTTCTATCACCATTATCGTCTTCTTTAAAGTCAATTTTCATCATCAAATTTGACAGTATGAGTTGATTAAAATCTTTATATGCTGATTGCATAGTGTAGATTTCGTTAATCTCCTGAATTTCTTGAAATTTTAAACTGTTGATAAGTCCAGTTTGAATTCCTGTGTCAAAAGCACCATTACCTAAAATAACGGTTCGAGTTCCCTTAAAAAACGGCGGTAATGTTTTCATTTCAATATTGTCTGAATTTTGAATAATTCGTGAGCTATCTCTAAGCATTATGTGATAATTTAATACCTCGGAAATTTTTGATTTGTTTGATTTTATTTCGGTTATAATGTTTTTTCTTAAGAGTTCTGTTTGAGATTTCCTTTTATTCGTTTCTGACCAATTTGATAAAACGAACCCCAAATAAACTCCAATCATAACGGGTATTATTTGTACTAAAATTTCTCCAATTTTCTTTTTCATCTATTAAGTTTTAGCTTGTTGTCCAACGGTTTCAGGTATGAACAGTTGCGAGTAGATTTGCCAGGTTATGTCCTTTTAAAAAAATATAGCTAAAAACATCGAATATCGATTTAGAATTTAGCCGCAGTTGGCTATATGCATTGTTACCTGCTGGCTTTTTTATTTTGTTTGATAAATCATTTCATAGTCGTGTGCTGTAACAAACATTGGAAATTCAGTCCATTTCTTTTCATTTGATTTAGCACTCTGATAGGTTTTTCTAAAAAGTTCCTGCAATCTTAAAATGATTAATAATTCCGCTACTTCATATGCTTGTTCGATTTCAGGTATTTCAATTTTTTGTTTTTATAAACGTCTTCGTAAACTTTTTGTAAGTTCTCAAATCCAGTTATAGTCAAATCGTTTTTTGTTAGATGGTCATAATCAGATAACCAGTCATAATCTTCTTGTTCAATTTTGCTAAATGAAAACAAGTCTATAAACCAACGGTCATAATTTATTGTAAATCCGTTCATTTCACAGTAAAAGGCCTTTAGTTTTTTTCCAAAACTCAAAGCGTATTTTAATTTAACGATTGAGTAAAATTTAGAAATATACTTGTCCAAATCCGATTCCATATGCAGAAGGTTCATTCCAATCAGTTGATGGAAATCAGTTTGCGGAATCTTGCTCAATTCCGTTTCTGCTATTTGTATTGTAGAATCTAATTCATTTCGCTTCAAGTATCCGTTAAGTTTATCTTCTAAATCAAAGTTCATTGGTTGGTTTGGCTTGAAGGCAACTATTGCTTATCAGTACTTTTTTGATCGTAAATTTTCACGAATTTGCTCACAACTTTCTCGGTATTTTTTAGAAGCTTTTCAGCATCTTTAGATTTACCGGTAACGCTAAATTTAAAATTGTCGTAGCTAAATTTACCTTTTTCTTTTTTATCAGGATTTTGATATGCAATTGAAAATTTAAATTCCTGGTCGGCTTCATTTTCATTAAAGAACTCCAGCATTTCTTCCCAGTCAAAGTTTCTGAGATCATCAACATTATCGGTATCAATATTTATAGCAGTGACGTTGTTCGAGAAGATACTATCGTTTTTGGCTTCATCACGCTGTGCAAATGTGGTAAGAGAAAGTGTTAGGAATGTCGCAAAAAGTAGAAATCTTAACTTCATTTTGATTAGAATTTAAGTTTAAATTTTCAATTAGGTATTTTAAAAACTTAGTTGTTTGAAATTAAACATTTTAATTAAAAAAATAAATTTAATTGCAGATTATTTTGATTTCATTGCTTCTTAGTGATAAAAATTAAATTTTAGTTAAACTTAAAAAATTAAGTTTTGAGCTTCAGATTGTTAGGTTTTCGTCCTTTTTTTAACAATAAAATTACGCAACCCAAGAGCCCGTTATCCATCTATACTACGAAAACCAAAAACCAATTTGTTAACCTTAAAATTGAAAAATACAATGAAAAAATTTGGTGTTTTATTAATTGCCTTTTTAGGCCTTGTATCTTGTAGTAATGACGATGATGCAAATGTGAATCCGCCTTTTGAAGGTCAAACCAAGGAGTACGATCTGGGAGCAGTAGGAGAATCTGGAGTTTCTGGAACAGCTACTTTCGACGAAAATGAGGATGGCTCTGTAACTATTACCTTAGATCTGGATGGAACTACAGATGGGGCAATGCACCCGGCACACGTTCATTTTAATTCTGCTGCTGAAGGTGGAGAAATTGCGATTAGCTTAGAACCGGTTGATGGAGATACCGGCATTAGCGAAACAACCGTAGAAATGTTAGATGACGAGGAGACTTCAATATCTTTTGAAGATCTAATTGATTTCGATGGTTACATTAACGTTCACGCAAGCGCAGACGACCTGGAAACTCTTGTGGCACAAACCGATATTGGTAAGAATGAACTAACTGGTGAGTCACAAACTTATGGTCTTGCTGAAGTTGATGTGGCAGGAGTAAGCGGCACGGCTACTTTTTATGAAAGAGAAAGTGGTGAAACTTTAGTAGAATTAGATTTAGATGGTACTACTGAAGGTAATACGCACCCGGCACACATTCACATGGGAGCTGTTGCAGATGCTCCCGGTGACATCGCAATTACATTAACCTCTGTAGATGGAGCAAGTGGGATGAGTCTTACTAACGTAACCATTACAGATGGTACAGACGATGAAGAAGGCACCGCAGTATCTTACGACGATCTAATAGCTTATGATGGTTATGTTAACGTTCATGCAAGCGTAGATGATCTTGCAACCATAGCTGCTCAAGGTGATATAGGAGCAAATGCTACTGAATAATAGTGCGCTTTTAATTTTAGATTAGAAGAAAAGCCTGGCGAAAGCCGGGCTTTGTTGTTTTCTATAAATACGGCAATTGCCTTTTTTCGATGAACACTAGGTTTAGCTAATTTTAAATAAGAATTTAAAACTGAAAAATGATAAGAATAGGTATTGTTGATGATAATTATTTTTTGCTGAAAGCATTAGAAGAAAAGATCTCTTTTTTTGAAGATCTATCGCATAAGTTTTCAAGTAATTCGGGTGCTGAGGTTTTAGAATATTTAGAACTTCAACCCAATATAGATCTTATCCTTATGGACATTGAAATGCCCGGAATAAATGGTATTGAGGCAACTGGGATCATTAAAAAACGATATCCCCAGATAAAAGTGATCATGCTCACCGTTTTTGATAACGAAGAGCATATTTTTAATGCGATAAAAGCTGGAGCCGATGGTTATTTATTAAAAGATACAGCGCCTGAAGATCTATACGAAGGTATTAAAGAAACAATTGAAGGTGGCGCTGCCATGAATCCCAAAATCGCTAAAAAGACACTAAAATTGTTACGGCATCCAGATCTTAGCACCTTGTCGATCGCTAGTGAACAAATAAATTTAAGTGTTCGAGAAACCGAAATTTTAGAACAACTCGCCAGTGGTTTAAGCTATACTAAAATTGCTGAAAATCTTTTTATATCACCCTCTACAGTAAGAAAACATATAGAGAATATTTATAAAAAGTTACAGGTGCACAGCAAGCTGGAAGCTGTCGAGAAGGCTCGAAACTATAATATTATTTAGTGGGTTGCAGGCTATTTAAAAGATCGGCGATTACAAAACCAATAGCATCATGTCTTTCTTCGGCTTTATCCATAAACTGAATTTTCCCCCAACCTCGTACATCACAAACTAATAATCCGTTTGCATCTTTTATGCTTTGTCCAAGTTGGTCGTAGCTTACCGGGAAACTCAATGTATCGAGTAGCGTTTTTGTTTGTTCTGGTAATGTCATTTGTTTTTTTGCAAAATTAATGGCTAAGGGCTTTCAAATGTTATTTAAGTTTTAAATGAAATGCGCTACGATTAATTTAGGATTAATTTTTAGAGGTATGAAAATTTAATGTCTTAGGAATATCAAGAACCGCTCATAGCAAGAGTTTTGAAAGTCTGTGCCCATGTTATTTAGAATTATTATTTGTTAAAAATCGACTAAATTTGATAAATTAAGTTTGTTTCAATGAAGAATCCCTTAGATCGATTTACCGAGATCTTTAGTGAAAATGCATATTTAGACTCGGCAGTGATCGCCCCACATATCGAACGTCTTAAAGAATTGGATAAGGTATTACCAACAAGTTCTACATTTTTAATGCTAACCAATACTATAGAGCAACGGTACGAGTATTTTACTAAGAATATCGAATTGGGAATGGGCGTTACCAGGGAAGAACTTTACAAAGAAGGTATTAAGCTATTTCTAGAAATGATCCATCCAGAAGAGGTAGAGCTTTGGTTAGTGATGATTCAGGAAATGACTAATTTTATTGCTGAAAATATTAAATTAGAAGATCGCACCAGGTTAGATATTCAGTATAATTACAGAATTAAAGTACCCAAGGAAGGCAAGTACCTTAATGTGATCGAAAATCAAATTCCGGTTCATTATACAGATGAAGGTCAGATCGCTCTCTGTTTTGGGCAGGTTACGTTAATAGGGCAGGATGAAGAACTTCCCATTCGAGGAAAAATTAGGATCCTAAACGAGAACAATCAATATGAAACGCTTTTCATAAAAAACTACTCAAAAGAAATCTATCTTGATGCCTTAACCAATCGAGAAAATGATATCGTAAGATTATTGGCGATGAATAACACCAGTAAGGAAATAGGGGATAAGCTTTGTATTAGCCACCAGACCGTCGACAAACACCGCAAAAATATTCTGAAAAAATTAGGCTTAAACTCTACACGAGATCTGGTTTCTAAATTAGAATATACTGTTTTAATTTAATTTCGGTTTAGCTTTATTTTGGGAACTCGCTTCCATGAGATTGTATATTTTTGATTAGAGAAATTATAAGCTTAACTGTCTAAGGCTTTTTGTAAAAGAATATCGATTACTATTTTCTAATCATTAATCTAGTTGGTCAATTAAATTGAGAGATCGCGATAGGATAAAATATTATACAAAATCAGAGGAACGTCTTAATGTAATTTCGCACGCACTGGGATTATTACTTAGCGTAGTTGGTTTAATTTTATTGATCATTAAAGCGGGACAGCTAAGTGCTATGGCACTAAAAGTAAGTTACTGGATCTTTGGTAGTAGTATGATCATCCTTTATACGGCATCTACACTTTATCATAGCGTAAGAGAGCGAAAATTAAGATATCGACTAAATATCTTAGATCACGCTTCTATTTATATTCTTATTGCCGGCACCTATACACCATTTTCTTTGGTAACTTTAGAAGGTACTGTTGGCTGGATTATTTTTTCTGTAGTTTGGGCGCTAGCTATTACGGGTGTAATTTTAAAATTGTTCTTTACGGGTAAATTTCAAACTTTAAGTACTATAATGTACGTAGCAATGGGGTGGATTATTGTTTTTGCAGTTAAGCCACTAATCAATAATTTATCTCAGGATGGTTTAATTTGGCTTTTTTCAGGCGGAATTTCATACACGATTGGCGCAATAATTTTTAGTATAGATAAGCTAAAATATAATCACGCAATATTTCATCTCTTTGTATTATTTGGTACTTTTTGTCACTTTCTGGCGATTTATTATCACGTAATTCCCAATTAAATCGAATAAAACTCATCTTCAAAAGAATTAAATTTATTCCATAAAAATACCGGGATAGAACTTTAAAACAACAAAAGTCTTATCCCGGTGTTCAACCCAAACAACTTAAACCATCTTTAGTCTTTTAGGTCTTTCCCAAAAGAGCTATATCTTTAATCGATTATTTTCTTCTGAATTTTTTCAATCGCGTTTTGAATGCTTTTATCGGGTTCGATAATATTATTACTTCCCCAAAAATCTACATCTGCAAAGCCGTCGATATCGTCTACCATTACTATGGCAGGTTTAATAAACTCTTCGTTGTGCGGTACGATGATATTTGCAACTTCCCATTCGGTAATTGCCATTTCGCTATGTACTTTGTAACGGGAGTTAAAAATCTTATGCTTCCAGTTCACTACAAATTCCAGATCTGCTTTTCCGTAGCCATAAAACCATTTTCCGTTATTTTCACGATAATCTACCTGATATTGTACATTATCTGGATAAACTTTTACACCATTAGGTTTTTTGCTCGTAAACATTCTACTTGCCGCGCGACGATTGTCGGTATTTAGATTGTATACCGCTTTTACCAAAGTGTAACTTTTACTATCGATAAACAACTTGCCAAAATACCATGGTTTTTCACGGTTTCTTTGTTTAAAATCTACCACGTAAAGAGTTCGCTCACCAATTTTGGTAGGCTCGGCATATTCAAAACTGTACAATCCTAGTTTATCAGTATCAAAAAGGAATTGAGGATATTTCATCACGTCTATATAAAGCGTGTTGAATGGACCACCGCGCAACTTTAGCGCAACTGTATCAAGTCGTTTATAATCGGTACTTTTTCTTGCCTTTAAAATAGCAATATCATCATCTTTACTAGAAAAATAAGGTTGCTTATGAAGTTCTGCTACTGCTTCAGATAACGAAATATTTCTGCTTCCCTTTTTAATGGTTTCCCTATAGAAAGCAGTCATTAAGGCTTCATCGCTTACATAATTTTCATCGCGATTATACATCATTTTGCGAACTAGTGAGGTCGCGTCACCTTTAGTATATACGTTCACTTCGGCTAATTCCTGAACGCTTTCCTGCATCGCAATGATCACGTTATTTCTTTTAAAATAATCTAGCTGAAGTTCTTTGGTCTGGTAACCCAATGCTGAAATACTGATCAAAGCATCCTGCATATCTGCCGGTAATTTTAAAGAAAACTCGCCATCAACATTCGATATGGTCGAAATCGTAGTTCCTTTTACATTAATATGAGCCGACTGGATTGGGTTTTCTGTAACCGAATTTATTACACGTCCTTTAAAAGACTGGTAAGGATCTCCGTTATTTTCTGCTGGAAGGCTTTTCGCCGTAACCGGACTCGCCATTAGGAAAGTCAGGAACCAAACAGAAAAACAAAATCGTAGTAGAGTATTGATTTTTGCATCCATGCTGTAAGGTTTTAATTTAGAACTTGTTAAGTTTAACTAAATATATTATTAAATTATTAATTTGTCCATCTAAAAATGTTAAATTAATAACTAAAACCTTTTACGGATGCAAAATAATTAAAATATCAACCTTTTATAGTGATCGAGCTATAGCCTTGCCCATTTCTGCTAAGCATAACCTGCGTGGCAATTCGCTCTTTTAGAGAATCAACATGACTAATAATTCCGATAGTTTTCGACGATTCTGCCTGTAATTTTTCCAAAGTATCCAGTGTTTGATCTAAAGTTTCTGGGTCTAGCGTTCCAAAACCTTCGTCGATAAACAAGCTGTTGATCTCTACATTTTTAGAAGCCAGATCAGATAAGGCAAGCGCCATCGATAAACTTAAAATAAAGGTTTCACCACCAGAAAGTGTTTTTACCGAACGTCGTTGCCCGCCCATATGCTCATCGATCGCCACTAAACCATCATCTTCTTCATCCAGTGGTTTGTCGATCACGTAACGATCACTAAGATCGGCCAGTCGTTTATTGGCTAAAGCAATAAGCTGGGTTAAAGTAAGATCCTGCGCAAATTCGTTGAATTTCCTTCCCGTTGCATCACCAATAAGTTCATTTAATAATCGCCAGCGCTTAATTTTCTGTTCTTTTTCGGCAATTCCAGCTCTAATTTTTTCTAGCTTTTGCAGGTTCTCTTTCTGATTTTCCAATTGTCTGTAAAGTCCTTTACAGGTCTCATTAATTTCATTTAACTCCTGGCGCTTTTTGCCGAGTTGCTCTTGCAATTCTGCTGAGGTTTCTTCGATATCCAGCTTTTGCTTTTCCTCTAATTGTTTTTGCAGCAAATTAAATGAGGTGGTAAGCTGGTCTAATTTTTGCTGAAGTTTTTCTCGCTGCTCCCTAAGTTGCAAATAGTCCCTTTCTGGTAATAAATTTTCCAAGGCCTGTTGCAAAGTTTCGTAGCCTTTTTCTTTTAAAACCGAAGAAAGCTCTTGCTCCAAATTCGATAATTCTGAAGCTAATTTTTGAAGCCTGATCTTCAAATTTTCCAGCTGCTCATCCAAAGATTTTTTCTCCTGCTGTAAAGTGGTAAACTGGCGATGATACAAACGATTTTTATCGCCAATATCATCACCTTTATATAAGTTCTCCTGTTCTGCCTTTAATTTAAAAGCGTCACGCAGCAATTCTTGTGCTTTTTGTTGATCTGGTATCGTATTTTGGGCAATTTGCAACTGTTTTTGCTCTTTTTCCCATTTTTCGATTACATCTATTTGCTCATTTAACGTTGCAATCTTTTGTTCCCAGCTTTTTTCAGATGCAAAATCAAAATCGGTAAATGTCGTTTTAAAAACAGCTCTTTTTTCTTCCAAAGTTGCCTTCCATTGCTGCTCTTCGTTTTCCAGTCTTTTTAATTGCTGCTGAAAATTCTCAAAATTCGCCTGGATTTTAGCCAAAATCGATGAATTTGCCTGAAATTCTTTTTGTAGCAATCCAATTTTTTCTTCTAATGCATTGTCTATTTCAGGTGCATGATCTGCGAAAGGATGATGTTTGGCGCCACACAGCGGGCAAGGTTCATCATCAATTAAATTATGGCGCAAATCTTCCAATCTTGCCTCGAGTAACTGATTTTTTTGCTGTAATTGTAAATTTTCGAGGTCTTTTTGCTGAAATTTTACTTTAGTATCTATCTTTTTTATTTGCTGCGGAAGCGCTTCGCTTTGTTTTTCGATATTGGTTTTTTCTGAAGCAATTCTTTTTAATTCATTGTCGGCTTGATCGATCTTTTCATTCGCTTTTTGCGCTGCTCGTGTTTTTTCGGTTTGCTCTTTTAGCTGAAATTTTAATGCTCCAGTATCGCTAAGATCAAAATTCGATAATTCAGCCTCATAATTTTTTATATGATTTGAAGCCGAATTGCCAATCGCCTGTAATTGTTTGATATTTTCATCTGGATTTTTACTGAAATCGATCGGTAGATCTGCAGTTTTCAGTTTAAATTCATCCATCAGTTTTTTATATTCGCGGCCTTTTTCTTTTCGTTCTTCTTCAAATTGCTGAATTTTCGCAGTAAATTCATTTAGCTTAATTTCAAAATCATTTGCTGAAACTTCCGTTTTTACCAACTGCGAAACTTCAGTAAGTAATCTTGAAAATGCCTGCTTATTTTGCCCAATTTTGACTTCTATTTCAGTTATTTCTTTCGCAATTTCGGCTTCGTTCTCTTTACCTTGTTTCCAGTTTCTCAGATCACCGGCATGCTCCTGTAAATTTTCGTGTGCGCTAAGGTTTTTGCCGTTGTTCTCGTTGAATTGCTTCAGACTTTTTTCGGCCTGCATTTTTTCTGAAGCAATCTTGGTGATATTTTCCTGCTGATTTTTAATTTCTTGCTTCAGATCAACGAATTTCGATAAACGCTGAATCTCTTTTTCCAAAGGTTCGCAGGCGGCTTGTTGTGTCTCGTAGTCTTTGGAAATTTCAGCATGATCTTCGTCATTCAGCATTGATTTTTGAATGATTTCGATTTCCTGCTGCTGCTGTAAAATTTCTTTACCAGCTTCTTTATTTTTTTCGTACGCTTTTTTCCCGAGTTCCCTGTAAATTCCCGTTCCGGTGATTTTTTCTAATAACTCGCCGCGCTCGGCTTTATTGACTTTTAAAAACTGCGCAAATTCACCCTGAGCCAGTAAAACCGCTTTAATAAACTGATTATAATTTAAACCGATCAAAGCTTCGTTTTTCGCCGGAACATCAGATTTTTTAAGATCGATCAATTTATCGGTCGCCAAGTCTGCAATTTCCATTTCGTAATCACGAAGGTTATCATTTCTATTGGTCGAAATTGACCATTTTGAAGCATAATTTCCCGACTTGCAACTGTAAGTTACCTGCGCAAAAGCTTCTTTTTGATTACGGGTAAGAATCGCACCTTTTGCGATAATTTCGTTTTTGGTGATTTTCCCCAATCTTGGCACGTGGTTAAAAAGTGCCAGGCAAATCACATCTAAAATCGTACTTTTTCCACTTCCGGTTGGGCCGGTGATGGCAAAAAGTGAACTGGCAGAAAATGGTTTATCGGTAAAATCGATTAGCTGCGGCCCGCGAAGCGAATTGATATTTTCGAATTCAATTTTTAATATTTTCATGCTAGTTGGCAGAGTTTTCAGATTGGTGAATTTCTTCTAAAATTTCGTTGAAAGCGCTCCAAATTTCATTTTTGGTATCTTCTTCATAATCATGCGCGCTAACTAATTCAGCAAAAACATCGGTAGGTTTTAGATCTTCCAGCTGTTGTGATTCTGCATATAACTCGGCTGTTCCCTTCAACTTATTTTTAAATTGTGCACGCTGCTTTACAATTTCGTATCCCGGTGTTTTAAAATTATTTACCAAAACATCGAGCGCATAGATCTTTTGGGCGTCATATTGTTCTTCGATCAAATCGACTTCAATTAAATAATCTAAATGATCGTGATCTTCCAGTGTATTTAATTTGAATTCAATATCGTTAAGATCGCCACTAATTTTAAGCAGTTTTCTAAAGTGAGGAACGGCTACACTTTTAGGTTCCCAGGAAATTTCAGAATCTAGAATGAGAATTCGTTTATCATCCTTGCGTTCGCTAAACGAAAGCGGAATAGGAGAGCCGCTATAAAAAACCGGAATTTCTGCGGAAACGCGTTGCGGTTTATGAATGTGTCCTAAAGCCACGTATTTGAAGAAATCGCCAAATTGAGAGGCATTAAAAGCCGCCTGATTCCCGATCTGGATGTCACGTTCACTCTCGGAAGTTTCGATGCCAGCAGCAAATAAATGTCCCATGGCTACAGCCGGAACTTCGGGAAATTGATTTTGGCAGATTTCAGCTGCTTTTTCAAAAGTATGCTGAATTCCGTTTCTAATCGCTTCAATTCGGTCTTCGTAAGTAATACCTTCGTTTGCGCTTCTTAGATCGGCATCCCGCAAAAACGGAATAGCTGCAACTACGAGTTCTGCTTTATTTTCAGCATTAAAAACAGGGATTATAGTTTCTTCAAGTTTTTCTGGCAAACCACCAATGATCGTAATATCGAGTTCGCGTAAAATTTCTTTTGGTGCATCCAGCATTGCCGGCGAATCATGATTCCCACCGGTAGCAATGATCTTACAATTTAGTTTTTGCAGTTTTATAAGCGACTGATAATACTGTTTGCGGGCATCAGACGAGGGATTGGCCAAATCGAAAACATCTCCCGAGATCAGTAAAAGATCTATTTTCGCTTCGAAAATTATCTGGCAAAGCCAATCGATAAATAATTCAAAATCGGCAAAAAGATCATGTTTATGCAGTTTTTTACCAATGTGCCAATCGGCGGTATGAAGAATTTTCATGCTGAAATTTCGGTTTAAAGAAGAAAATTAGGCGAACAATGGCAAAGGTATTCAAATAAAAATCCTTTTTAAATTCTACTAATACGATTTAGTCTAAATTCAGTAAAAATAATTTCAAGTTTAAAATTATTGGATTTTGAACAAAAACCTTTAAACCTTGCTTTTTATCTACAAAAAAACGGCAGGCAGAATAAAAAATAGAGACTTTCTAAAAAGCTTTGATTGCTTGTAATTTAAGTTTGATTTTTGCGAATTTAAGAGCGATAAACTCTAGTAAAAATAGTAGTTTTGGAGAACTCAATATTAAAAAGGGTAACGATACGAACTAATGGAAACTAAGAGGAATTACGTAATTGATTTCGACAGTACTTTTACGCAGGTAGAAGCTTTAGATGTTTTGGGAGAGATTTCCCTGGCAGATGCAAAAGATAAAGAGGCTAAGTTAGAAGAGCTAAAATCCCTAACCGATCGCGGTATGGAAGGAAAGCTGGCATTTAGAGACTCGTTAAGAGAGCGTCTTGATATCTTAGAAGCTGAAGAAAAACATCTAGAGCCACTAATCGAAAATCTAAAAACCCGAATTTCTAAATCCTTTAGACGTAACGAAGAATTCTTTAGAGAAAACAGGGACAATATTTATATAATGTCTAATGGTTTCAAAGAATTTATTATTCCTATTGTAGCAGAATTAGGTATTAAAGCAGAGCATGTTTTTGCAAACGATTTTGTGTTTGATGAAAACCGCAAAATTGTTGGTTTTAATACAGATAATGTGCTTAGTAGCAATAACGGAAAAGTAAAACAATTACAATCACTAGATCTACAGGGCGATGTTTATGTGATAGGTGATGGCTATACAGATTATGAGATCAAAGCAGCCGGACTTGCCAATAAATTTTACGCCTTTACCGAAAATGTGGAGCGAGATAAGGTTACAGAGAAAGCCGATCATATCACTCCTAGTTTCGATGAATTTTTATATCTCCATAAAATGAATAAAGCGATTTCGTATCCAAAAAACCGAATTAAAGTTTTACTTCTTGAAAATGTGCATGCAGATGCTTTAAAGATTATGAAAGAAGAAGGCTATAATGTACAAACTGTAGCCGGTGCTTTGGACGAAGAAGAATTAAGTGAACAAATTAAAGATGTTCATGTTTTAGGAATTCGTTCTAAAACGCAGTTAACTAAGAAAGTATTAGAGAATGCTAATCGTTTAATGGCAGTTGGTGCTTTTTGTATTGGGACCAATCAAATCGACCTTGAAGCCTGTTTAGATAAAGGTGTGGCAGTATTTAATGCGCCGTTTAGTAACACGCGATCTGTAGTAGAATTGGCGATAGGAGAAATTATTTTCTTAATGCGTAATTTATCAGACCGTATTGCTGAAATGCACAAAGGAGTTTGGAATAAATCGGCTACCGGAAGTTTTGAAGTCCGCGGTAAAAAACTGGGAATTGTTGGTTACGGTAACATTGGAGCACAACTTTCTGTAATGGCAGAAAGTATGGGATTTGATGTTTACTATTATGACCTTGTAGAGCGCTTAGCTTTAGGTAATGCTACAAAATGCAGTTCTTTAGATGAGCTTTTACAAACTGTAGATATTGTAACATTCCACGTAGACGGAAGAAAAGAGAATAAGAATATCATTGGAGATCGTGAACTTTCTTTAATGAAAGACGGTTCTTATTTATTGAACTTAAGCCGTGGATCTGTAATTGATATTGAAGCTTTGCATAAACATATTTCTTCAGGAAAAATAAAAGGAGCAGGGGTAGATGTTTTCCCTAAAGAGCCAAAAACGAATCAGGAAGAATTTGTTTCGAAGTTAAAAGGATTGCCAAACGTAATTCTTACTCCGCATATTGGAGGAAGTACAGAAGAAGCCCAGGAAAATATCGGGAATTTTGTTCCGGGTAAAATTATAGAATATATAAATACGGGAGGAACCACTAATAGTGTGAACTTCCCTAATTTACAGTTGCCAAGATTAGAAAATGCACACAGGTTAATTCATATTCACCATAATAAACCTGGTATTATTGCGCATATCAACAGGATTTTGGCAGCAAACGACATCAATGTAGTTGGGCAACATCTTAAGACCAACGAAACCATTGGTTATGTGATCACCGATATTAATAAGAAATATGATAACGATGTGATCAAAGAATTAAAAGGGATAGAAGGAACGATACGTTTTAGAGTTCTTTACTAGACTTTTCTTTTTATTATATGTGAGCAAAAAGCAGCATCGAAAGATGCTGCTTTTTAGTTTTTGAGTGTTTTATATTTTAAAATAAGTGCTTACGAGGCCTGAGCTTTTGGTTCATCGTTATTTTTGAAATATTTAAAATTCACTATTTCTTCTGAGAGCTTCCACAGTTTTTTAGCCTTATGTTTATCCTTCGAATTATAATCTGAATCTACGATAACAGGATGTCCTTTATATTGTTTTTTCCCTGAAGGGCCAATATATTCTGCACCATTAAGTGTGTCGTCCAGGCATGCACGTAAAGTAGGAAGAGCGCCTTTTTCAGCAGATTGTGAAAAGAAAGGCATAAGAACAGGCGATAAGAATTTAGCCCACTTCGGCAGGTTTCTCATCAGGTTAGTCTTAGAAACTCCGGGATGAGCTGCATAAGAATGCATATCGTAACCTTTTTTAACCAGTTTCTTATCTAAATGATAGGCAAAAATCAAACAGGCCAGTTTGCTTTGTGCATAAAACTGTCTCCTGTCATATCCTTTTTCAGCATTAAGATTGTCAAAATGAATATCGCCCCAACGATGTGCAAGACTGCTTAAACTAACTACGCGAGATCTAAAAGATTTTTCTAATACCGGGATTAAAAGACCGGTAAGTAAGAAATGCCCAAAATAGTTGGCTGCCATTTGTAATTCTAAACCATCTTCGGTTTTTTGAAAAGGCGTCATCATTACACCGGCATTGTTTACTAAAATATCAAGTTTATCGAATTTTGCTTTATAATCTTTCGCAAAAGATCGCACAGAAGAAAGGCTGGCAAGATCGATTTCCATAAGTTCTAATTGAGCTTCAGGAATACTTTGTAAGATCTTTTGCTTCGCATTTTCTGCTTTACTTAAATCACGACAGGCCATAATTACTTTTACACCAACACTGGCTAGACCTTTTGTGGTCTCGTAACCAATACCAACATTGGCACCGGTAACGATTGCAATTTTACCTTCCTTGTTTTTAGCTTTACTTAAAGACCAAAAGTTCATAGGGGAAATATTGTTTGAGGTTTTGATTTGAATTTTTTCGGTAAAGCATTTATAAAATGCTATTTATTGTAGGGAATGGTCGGTTATAAAATTTAATTCTGGTCAAATTTCTTTTACAATTTTAGCATTGCGCAAGCAATATTTTAGGTCATTAGAATGTCATTTTTAATGGCATTCTGGCATAAATGTAAAACTCAAAAATGACTTATTTTGTTAAATAGGATATAATTCCGAATTCACGAATTTTCTGCCTTTCAAATTAAATTATATTCGACATAAGTAGCTTTAAATTAGCATTATCGTTGTATTAATTAAGTAGGAAAAGTTGTCTACGGTATTTTTCAATATTTTAATTAGATTTTATTCTTAATAAGAATTCAACAAATAATTAACTCGTTGTTAGTAGATTCAAGGAACCTTATAACCTAATTTTGCTGATTACTATTTAATCCACAAACTTAGGATTGAACTATATGATGACGAAAATCTACAAAAACACCACAATTTTAATATTACTAACCTGCGCTTTGGTTGCTTGTAATAAAAAAGAAGAACCAAAGGAGCCTGTTAATATTCCGGTTAGCGTATTAGATACCATAAAGATAGATCCACCTTTAGAAAGATTGGATGTAGTTTACAGTATCGATTCATTGCGTACCAATACAGCTTTAGATAGTTTTAATAATCGATTTACAGAGGAGCAGCGTAAGATTATCTATGCATTAAATAGAATCGACAAACGTAAAGTTTGGGCCGGTAAGCCTTTAGTTATACCAGATTCTATAAGTGCAGATCTTATGGATTATAGTCCGTTTCCTAAAGAATTAGGGATGGTAGATACAATTCCAAAACTGGTTTTGATCTCGCAACGTGTGCAGGCATTTGGTTTGTATGAAAGCGGTAAGCTTATAAAATGGGGACCAGTTAGCAGCGGTAAACGTTCTACACCAACTCCTAATGGATTGCATTACGGAAATTACAAAGCTAAACGAAAGGTAAGTTCTGTAAATAAAGATTGGATTCTTCCTTACTATTTCAATTTTATGAATTTTGAAGGAGTGGGGACGCATCAATATAGCCTACCGGGATATCCGGCGAGTCACGCTTGTGTAAGATTGTATATGGATGATGCTCATTTTATCTATGATTGGGCAAGTATGTGGAAGCTGCAAGGTACTAGCATCAGTGCAAACGGAACTCCTTTTATCGTATATGGAGAATACGATTACGATAATAAAAAGCCGTGGTTGCAGCTAGCCGATAGTGTAGAGAGTAATGACTTTTTAGAAGAAGAAATTAAGATTTTGAGAGATCATATCCAATCTTACCTTGATGATCCTAAAAATTTTATTATCGAAGAAACCCCTGAGGAGCCGTTAACCTAAACGCCAGATTTGATATCTTTTCTTATCTTTCGAGGAAAAGATATCTTATGAATTTTTCCAAACTTTTCGGTTTTGTATTTCTACTCGTTAGTTTTAGTAGTGTAGCACAAACAAATATTATGATTCGTGCCAAAGCCAAAGATGCCAAGTTTATTGGAACTTCGATTGGCGGAGCTAAGATCATTGTTAGAGATGCGCAAACTAAAGAAATTCTTGCTGAAGGAATCACCAAGGGAAGCACGGGGAATTCAGAAAAAATAATGAAGCAGCCAAAAGAGCGTTATCAAGATCTTTCAGAAAATAATACCGCAGGCTTTTTAGCGAAATTAGATGTTTCTAAGCCAACTTTTATTGAAGTTGAAGCCTACGCACCGATCAATAAAAAACAGGCAACCGTAAAATCTAGCACCCAACTTTGGGTGATTCCCGGGAAAGATATTATGGGAGACGGATTAGTTCTTGAAATTCCCGGTTTTGTAGTCGATATTTTGAGTCCGCAAACTCACGAACGTATTCCTGGAGAGATTTCTACGGAAATTAAAGCAAATATCGTGATGATGTGTGGCTGCCCGGTAGAAGAAGGTGGTTTATGGGATGCCAGTGGTTTTGAAATTAAAGCGGTAGTAGAAGCTGAAGGCTTTTTTAAAGAAGTAGAATTAAGTCAGACTGAAAAATCCAGTACATTTTCAGGAAATATCGATCTGAACAAGGGAAATTATACGATTACCGTGTATGCCTTCGATCCTAAAACCGGCAATAGCGGTTTAGATAAAACCAATATTATTATAAACTAAAATATCCCGCAAAAGCGGGATAAAATATAGGTTGAAATTATACAATTTCGATATTTCTTTTTAGACGTATAATTAATCTACCAGTCCCATTTCTTTAATGGTTCTTACCACTCCATTTTCGTTATTATCGTATTTAGTAACATAGTTACTTACTTTAATAATTTCAGGATGAGCGTTTTTCATGGCGTAGCTATACTTGGCATTTTGCATCATTTCAAGGTCATTTAAATAATCTCCAAAAACCATGGTTTCTTCAGGAGAAATATTTAACTCTTTTTGCACGCCTTTTATGGCATTCCCTTTATTGGCAGTGTTCGACATAATGTCTATAAATATTCTAGAAGCGATTGCTACCTTAAAATCTTCCTGAAATTTCTCGAATTTTGGGAATGTATTTTCTTCAACACCTTCAAAATTGCAAAGTGTAACCTTGAGCACTTTATCATCAACTTTAGTAAGATCGTCTACAACTTTTAGGCGTTTGTAATATTTACCAACTTCAGTAATAAATTCTTCATCATCATTTTCAGCATAAGCCGAATTTACTCCGCATAAAACCAGGTTGCAATTTTCGGCCTCGCGCCCAAGTTTAATAAACTCGTTTGCCTGCTCGCGATCCATGGTGTTGGTGTAAAGTTCTTTATCCTTATGAACCACATAGCTCCCATTTTCAGCAAAAAACATCATGTGGCCTTTAAGTTGCTCAAAATTTGACACCAGATTATAATATTGCCGCCCACTGGCTACAGAAAACATTATTCCTTTATCACGCAGCTTTTTTTCTACTTCCCAGAATTCTGGATGAATACGATGCTCACTATCAAGCAAGGTCCCATCCATATCTGTGATAATTAATTTGATCATAGACTATTTTTAAAAGCTTAAATATAGCGGTTTCTATGGAAAAACTTTCTAGTATAGAGTTAATTTATTGTTTCTTTAAGAAGCAAATTGATTATGAAATAGTTCTTATTTTTATTTAAAATAAATCTTAATTAGCTTTTGAAAACGATTATAGCTTTATACATTTGCGGCATTATTTAAAAAGAGTCTAAATAAATAGATCAGCAAAAATGTCGCAAAAACAACTACTACTATTTTTATCCTTATTTATTGCTTCTTTAGGATTTGCTCAAAATTCTGGAACGCTTAAAGGACAGGTTGTAAATAGTGCCAATCAACCAATTTTTAATGTAAACGTTGCTTTAGAAGGAACCGCTAAAGGAACAGAAACTAATCAAAACGGATTTTACGAATTACGAAATGTACGACCGGGAACATATACGATCAAATTTTCTTATGTAGGTTATAAGTCTACTGAAATTAATGTTTCTGTAGAAGGTGGAGTAATTACAGATGTTGCGCCTGTAGTTTTAATAGGAAGTGAAGAACAGCTAGGTGAAGTTTTACTTAATGCTGAAAACAAAACGAACGAGTTTACCAAAAGCTCTAGTGTGTATGTTTCTAAATTACCACTTTCAAGAATGGAAAACTCGCAGGTTTACAATTCGATCACTGCAGATCTATTGCAAAGTCAAGTAGTGACCAATTTTGATGATGCCCTAAAAAACGCAGCCGGTATAACAAAATTATGGGAATCTACCGGTAGAGGATCTGATGGTGCAGGTTATTATTCATTAAGAGGTTTTGCCGTACAACCAAACTTAACCAATGGTTTACCGGCTTTAACCAATGGTAGTCCAGATCCACAAAACATCGAGGCAATCGAGGTGATTAAAGGCCCATCTGGAACTTTATTTGGAAGTTCTGTGGTTTCTTACGGTGGTTTAATAAACGTAGTTACTAAAAAGCCATATAATGATTTTGGAGGTAATGTTTCATATACTTCAGGAAGCTATGGTTTAAATAGATTAACTGCAGATGTAAACTTACCTTTAAGCGAAGGGGTAAATTTAAGAGTAAATTCGGCTTACCATACTCAGGAAAGTTTTCAGGATGCAGGGTTTAGAAAATCATTTTTCTTCGCACCATCTTTATCTTATCAGGTAAACGATCGTCTTTCTTTCTTGATCAACACTGAAATTTATCAAGTTGAAAGTACCAACCAAACCATGCTATTCTTAGATAGAGGAAGCGAATTGGTGGTTAATAACTTAGATGAATTAGGTTACGATAACAATCGGTCTTATACTTCAGATGACTTAGGAATCGAAAATCCTATGTACAGCATCCAGGCGCAGATGAATTATAAGTTATCTGATAGCTGGACGTCACAAACTGCAGTTTCTCAAAGTTCAGCAAAAGCAAGAGGTTATTATTCCTATTTATATGAAGGAACAGCTAACTTCATCGGTGATAACGCAGCTTACGGGACAGCTTTAGAAAGTGGGGTGGTTTTCGCAAGACAAATGAATCACCAAAACTCTACAACACTTACCACCGATATTCAACAAAACTTTATTGGAGATTTTGAAATTGGTGACATGAGAAACCGTATTGTTGCTGGTTTAGATTATTACAATCGAGAACTTAGAAATAGCGGAACTGGATATTTAAGAAATGGATTGATCTATATTGGTGATGCTAGTGCAGAAAATGTAAATGCCAGTGTTTTCGGGATTACAGATCCAGATGCTTATGTAGATCCAAGATACGATACCGGAATACTATCTGAGCCAGGAGTAGATGCTCTTTTTGCAAATTCAGATATTACTCCTTCAATTTCAAGACAGGAAATTTATAGTGCTTATGTTTCAGATATCTTTAATCCTATCGAAACATTATCTATCATGGCTAGTTTACGTGTGGATCGTTTTGAAAGTGAAAGTAACAGCCAAACGGCATGGTCGCCAAAATTTGGTGTTGTGTATCAACCAGTATTAGACAAGGTGTCTATTTTCGCTAATTATCAGGATGGTTTTAGTAATGTAGCACCAATAGAAGTTATAGATGAGAATCAAAATTCTGTAAACTACGAATTCGATCCAGAGCATGCAACGCAGTTAGAAGGAGGAGTAAAACTTAACCTTCTAAACAACAAAGTAGCGGCTACCTTATCATATTACGATATTCAGGTAAGAAATACCGTGATGACCATCGCTCCTATGGTTTACAGTCAGGGTGGTGAATTATACAGCCGCGGATTCGAAGCCAGTATTACTGCATCTCCTGTAAACGGACTTAATATCAACGCGAATTACAGCTACAACGAAAGTGAACTTACCGAAGGAACTCCTGGAGATGATTTTCTAGGTCGCCGACCAGAAAGTGCAGGCCCACAAAACCTTGCAAATCTTTGGGCAACTTATAAATTCTCTGGAAATGCTTTAGATGGATTTGGTGCTGGTTTTGGTGGAAACTACGGAAGCGAAAACATGATCTTTAATAGAAATACAGCAGGTACATTTACTCTGGATGATTACACAGTTTTAAACGCTTCATTATTCTATCAAAGTGAAAAATTTGGAGTTACTCTAAAATTAAACAACCTAAACGATGAAGAATATTATAATGGATGGTCTACAATAAACCCACAAATTGGGCGAAACCTGTCGGCTAACTTCACTTATAAATTCTAAAAATATTAAACTTTATTCTAGTTAGTTTGTGTTTAAGTCGGATGCTGTTATGGCGTCCGGCTTTTCTTTTTACATTTGTTCAAATTTTTAAAAATGGCAGGTAAAAAAGCTTTAAAATCAATAATACATCAAATCCATTTATGGCTGGGATTAGCCTCTGGTATTGTTGTTTTTATTGTAGCTATTACCGGCTGTATTTTTACTTTTCATGACGAATTAAAAGATGTTTTTTATGATTATCGATTTGTAGAAAATCAAGATTCGACGTTTATCGCGCCTTCTTTTTTGCTGAAAAAAGCGAATGATCTTCAGCCAGATTTTGAAGCTACAATGGTGGTTTATAACGGATCGTCTCGGCCAGCTACCGTTACTATCACTGAAGACGGAACCAATTTTTTACTGAATTTTGATCCCTATACCGGGAAACTGATCAAAAAAGTGAATCTGGAAACCGAATTTTTTACGATTATAGAAGAATTACACATGTATTTGTTGCTTCCGCAGGAAATAGGAAAGCAAATTGTAGGGATTTCAACTATCATTTTTGTGATCTTGCTGTTAAGCGGAATCGTATTGTGGTGGCCTAAAAAAATAAAGTATCTAAAACAACGATTATCGGTAAAGTGGAATGCTCGCTGGCGCAGAATCAATTACGACTGGCATAATGTTACTGGTTTTTATACTTCAATTGTAGCCTTGATATTGGCGGTTACCGGCTTAGCTTTTGCATATGAGCCGGTACACGATTCATTCTATTCTGTAGCAAATTTAGGAAAGCATTACGAATTAGATTTTTTTACTTCAGAAATAAAAAATAGTGCTAAAAAAGTCCAAAATAAGCAACAAGCAGTAGATCTGGCATTTCAGCAAACTTTAGATTTACAACCAGAAAGCGGAATGTACTTTATTTGGAAACAGGACGAAAATTCGCCCATTATTACCGGGGCTTATCCTAAAGCACTTCATTTTGATCATCAATCTAACTATCAATTTCATCCAAAAACAGGAGCACTTTTACATCAATCTGGTTACGATACAAAAAGTGCAGGATTAAAGCTTCAGGAAATGACTTATGGTTTGCACAGCGGGCAATATTTTAGACTTGCTGGGAAAATTATTGCTTTTTTATGTAGCCTTTTTGTATCTGCTTTACCTATAACCGGTTTTTATATCTGGTATGGCCGAAAATTTAAAAAGTCCCAAAAAAAGCCTAAGCGAAAGCCGAAAATCGCTAAAAAAGCATAGCATCTACAATACTTCCAAAAAGGGCTAAAATTACGGCAAGCCATAGAGAAGGTAAAAATCCTTCGGTTTTAAAACCGCTGCTTAGTTGATCGGCAATTTCGATAATTATAGCATAAGCAACGATTCTTGTTACAAATCCTAAACCTAAAAAGTAGAACATCCCTAAAGTAGCAATATTTAAAACGGCGGTTAATAGCCAGCTTAAAAAGAAGCTTAGAACCCCAATAAGTAAGGCAACCAAAATGGCTGTCTTAAAGCTTTTAAGATGAACTTTATTAAGGAATTTTGCCGCGATCATTAGGATTACCGCATCGATTAAGATGTGTATAATTGCAGTTAACATGCTTTAGTTTTTAATTGGTTCTCGAAAAATACAAAAACCACTAATTAAACTTACATTTTTAAAAAAAGCTTAACTAAAGCTGTTTATTGAGCACGCGCGGTTTAGTTTTAAAGATCACTTCGAACAAAGCTTTGTAATTCGCCAGTTTCTCACGTTTCATGATCTTAGTTTCTATCTTGAATTCTCGCTCTTTTGCCTGAAAACCGTGATAATCTAAATTTAGATGTTTGGCAATAAACATAGCTCTTGGTAAATGAAACTCCTGGGTAATCACAATAGCATCGGTTATATTAAATACTTTAGATGCTCTGTACATGCTATCGTACGTATCGAAACCGGCATGATCTAAAATTAATTTGTTTTTTGGAATACCGTGTTTGATCAAATAATTTGCGATCGCATCGACTTCGTTATAATTATCGCTGCCATGGTCACCGCTAATCAAAATTTCTTCAACTTTATCGTTTTCAAAAAGATCGATAGCGCTATCTACACGATCCTGTAAAATAGGGGAGAGCTGCCCATCGCTGTAAACGCTGGCACCCAAAACAATGGCAGTTTTAGCCTGGGGAACAGTATTTACTTCAGCATAAATACGGTTAGAAGTATCCTGTTCTATAAAAGCTTCTAATCCTAACGTGATCAATATCCCAATAACGATTAGGATAAGCGTGTAAAGGATCGATTTCTTAAGAAGCCGCATGCACTCTTTTCTTTTTCATTTTAATTTCGAAGATAACTAATTAAATTCGATGATTTAGCTATTTCTCTAGATTAACGTTACGATTCCTAGCTGCATTGTTTAAATTTGTAAAAAATTGAGAATAAAATGAGTAATATAAAAGCTTTGCAATGGCGTTATGCCGTTAAAAAATTTGATGCAGAAAAGATCTTACCAGAGGCGAAAATCGATATTTTAAAGCAGGCTTTTAATTTAACTGCAACTTCTTACGGCTTACAACCTATTAGATTAGTTGTTGTAAAAAATAAAGAATTACAGGAGTCGCTAAAAGAAAAGGCGATGAACCAGGTGCAACTTTCTACAGCATCTCATGTACTGGTGATTTGTATTGAAGATAAAGTGGATAAAGATTTTATTCTGAATTATTTTGAAAGAGTAAAGCAAATACGGGAAACTCCAGATGAAATCTTAGATCCTTTCAAGAACTTTTTAGTGGATGACTTCGGAAAAAAATCTGCCGAGGATCTTACAATTTGGGCTAAGAATCAGGCGTATTTGGTTTTGGGAACCTTGCTTACCGTTTGTGCTACTGAAGAAATCGATGCCTGCCCGATGGAAGGCTTTTTACCTGAAGAATATGATGAACTTTTAAATCTGAAAGAAAAGAATTTAAAGTCGGTTTTAGTATTACCGGTAGGTTACCGTGCTAAAGATGATATCTTCTCCAGTTTCAAAAAAGTAAGACGCCCTGAAGAAGATACCATTATAAATATTTACTAGTAGTTTACGTAATCTACGATCTCTAAGCCATATCCAATCATACCAACACGTTTGGTTTGCTTAGAGTTAGAAAGTAATTTTATTTTATGAATGCCAAGATCGTGTAAGATCTGTGCACCAATTCCAAAATCTTTATTGTCCATAGAAGGTTGCGGTGCTTTTATTTCACCTTCCTTCTGGCTGTCTTTTAATTCTGCTAATCGGGTTAATAAACTCAATGGCTTAGTTGCCGGATTAATAAAAACGATCGCGCCTTTACCAGCTTTTTCAATAGCCTTAAACATTGCATCGAGCTTTTTATCGGCATCGTTGGTAAGCGTGCCTAAAATATCGTTATTTACTAAGGTAGAATTCATTCTTACAAGAACATCTTCTTCTTTGGTCCATGATCCTTTGGTAAGCGCAATATGGATCTGGTTATTAGTAGTTTGTTTGAAAGCTCTAAGTCGAAAATCGCCAAATCTGGTCTTAATTTCAAAATCTTCTTCTTTTACAATAAGCGAATCATGTTGCATACGGTATGCTACAAGATCTTCTATTGAAATGATCTTAAGATCAAATTTTTTAGCTACTTCCATAAGTTCAGGAAGTCTTGCCATGGTGCCATCTTCATTTAAGATCTCTACCAAAATTCCGGCAGATTGTAAACCTGCAAGCCGAGCAAGATCGATAGAAGCTTCAGTATGGCCAGTTCTTCTTAGAACGCCACCATTTTTTGCACGTAGCGGAAATATATGTCCTGGACGGCCTAAATCTTCAGATTTAGTTTCTTTTTCGGTTAAAGCTTTAATCGTTTTTGCACGATCGTGGGTAGAAATTCCTGTTGTACAACCATGACCAATAAGATCTACAGAAACGGTAAACTGCGTATTGTGTAAAACGGTATTATCGTCTACCATTAAATTTAATCCCAGTTCTTTAGAGCGATTTTCAGTAATAGGAGCGCAAATTAATCCGCGTCCATGAGTAGCCATAAAATTGATCATCTCTGGAGTAACCTTTTCTGCAGCAGCAACAAAATCACCTTCATTTTCGCGATCTTCGTCATCTACAACGATAATTACTTTCCCAGCTTTGATGTCCTCAATAGCTTCTTTTATTGTATTTAATTCAAAGGATTTATGTCCTTCATTAATTCCTGACATTTTGCAACTTTTTTAGGTTAGCAAAGGTATTTAATCTATTTATCTTTAGGCTTTACCAATCCTATCTTTTTAAAGAACTTCGATATAGGCTCGGTGATCATATCTAAAGAAAATAATCCCTGATCTGTAGTAGCTCGATAAGTGAAGTAAATTCCTAAAGGTAACATGATAAGCGTGCTTAGCCACGTGGCAATAAACGGACTAATACTGCCGTCTTCTGCACTGTTTTTGGCAAAGATTCCAATAAAATGATAAGTTAGAAATATAATGATCGCTATAACCATTGGCAATCCCATACCTCCTTTACGAATTATTGCCCCTAATGGAGCACCAACAAAAAAGAGGACGATACAGGCCACAGCCAGCACGTATTTTTCGTGTAAAGCAATCTCGTATTTATTTAGTCTTCTAACACTTTGCTTAAACTCCTGTTTCTTAATGGCTAAATGAGAAATCGCAGCATTGGTAGTTCGAATAGCATCATCTATAATTCTTTGCGATTGATCACTATTATAATTGTCGAGAATAGAATTTTCGAAGGCTTCGTATTTTTTAGAATCTTCCGGGTTGAAATTAATAGTTAGACCTTTTACTCCGGTTCTACTATACATAGACGTCGCAAAAGCTTCTTTGCGCTCGTTAAGTGATACAGAAAAGCTATCGATACTTTTGGTAAGTTCACCAATTCTAAGCATGCTTTGAGTCGTATAACTCTCGTCCTCCATATCTACCTGGTTCAATTCAGATAGATCGATATTGATGGTATACTCTTCAAAGTAACTTTTCATAAAAGGTTTCTGGTCTCTTTTAGAATAGTCGCTTGGTGTAATTTCGTTGTAATAATTCCCATCTGTAAGAATTAAAGATAAAACATTAGAATCTTCACTACTTACCAGCTCTCCTTCTTTCGACTTTATTACAGTGTAATTTCCTCCTCTATTGTTGTTTTCATGAATGATCACATCACTTAGATACTGGTCGTTATCGCCAGATTTTTCATCAACTTTAATATTGATGTTTCCAACTTCATTAAAAACACCTTCGGTAATAGCCATAGCGGGTTTCATTTTAGCAATATTCTTCCGCAGGTTAATGATCTTGAATTCGGCTGCCGGAATAACATTATTGGCAAAAACAAAAGCGGTAACACTAACTAATAATATAAATAATGTTAGACCACGCATTGCTCGCTGTAGAGAAATACCAGAAGATTTCATGGCAGCAAACTCATAATTTTCAGCAAAATTACCAAAGACCATGATCGAAGTTAGTAGTATGGTTAGTGGTAAAACCATAGGAACTAACTTGGGGGTGGTGTATAAAAGGAATTTTAAAATGATCGCTACATCCAGGTCTTTACCTGCCAGCTCACCAATGTATAACCAGATAGCCTGGAGCACAAATATGAACATCAAGATGATAAAAACGGTAAAGAACGTTTGTAAATAACTTACCAGTATGTACCTGTCGAGTATTTTCAAAGATGTAAGATTAATCTAAACGATTAATGTAATAGTTGCTATATCTGCTCTCGTCAAAAGTAAATAGATTTTGAGCAAGAGACTGGTTTGTTTTAAAACTTTTTACTGTGATCGTGATCTTGGTTCCGTTAGGCTGGGTTTGGATAAGATTGTAAATATTTTTGGTCTCTTTATCGATTCCCAACAAAATATTTTTCACTTCAGCTTCGCTATCTATAGGTGTTAATTTTACATACTGAATCGTTCTACCATTCACGTTTTGAGTGATGTCCCAATCGAATGTATAGCCATCTTGATAGAATGTGAACATTTTAGACGGTGTGATATTATTTTCGTCTTCAGCAACGTAATTTGAGATATTGATCTCTTCGTCTTCTGGAATGATCGTGTATACTTTTTTACCATCAAAAAGTTGCGTGGTTCCCATAAAATTTAGTACATATTTGTCTCCTTTTATGCTGGCGTCGCCACGAGTTTCCTGATGAATATTTTCTGAAGTATTCTCCAAAGCATATTTAAAATCGATCACCATATTGTCATAACTGCTTACCTTTTTAGAAACTTCGTTTAGAAGTTGCTCAGCTTTTTGAGAATTCTGAGCCTGTATCCCAAGGCTAAAACATGCAAGTATTAGAAATACTACTTTTTTCATTTTACTTTAAAATCTTTATTTAGGTTCTTCGTTTAGTAATTGCTCTAAAGCTAAAAGATCTGGGACTAAAACCTGTCTCGCTTTACTTCCTTCAAACTGTCCTACAATTCCGGCAGCTTCAAGCTGATCTATAATTCTACCGGCCCTGTTATAACCAAGTTTCAGTTTTCGCTGCAGTAAAGAAGCCGATCCCTGTTGGGCGGTTACAATAACTTCAGCAGCTTCTCTAAATAGCTTATCGCGTTCACTCACATCTATATCAAGTCCTGTGCCACTTTCCTCGCCTTCGTAGGCTGGCAGCATGTGCGCATCTGGGTAAGCTTTTTGGGATCCAATAAACTCGGTTATTTTATCTACTTCAGGAGTATCTACAAAAGCACACTGCAAACGTTTCATAGAACTTCCCTGAGTAAAGAGCATATCCCCGCGACCAATTAATTGATCTGCTCCCGGGCCATCTAAAATAGTTCTCGAATCGATCTTAGAGGTTACTCTAAAAGCGATACGTGCCGGGAAGTTAGCTTTTATAATACCGGTAATTACGTTAACCGATGGTCTCTGCGTTGCAATAATTAAATGTATTCCTACAGCACGAGCAAGCTGAGCTAAACGCGCTATTGGAGTTTCTACTTCTTTACCGGCAGTCATGATCAAATCTGCAAACTCATCGACCACAAGTACAATGTATGGTAAAAATTTATGTCCGTTTTCAGGATTTAATTTTCGGTTTTTAAACTTAACATTGTATTCTTTAATGTTACGAACCATAGCATCTTTAAGTAGTTCGTAACGATCGTCCATTTCAATACAAAGAGAGTTTAATGTATTAATTACTTTGGTGTTATCTGTGATGATTGCATCATCTGTATCTGGTAATTTTGCTAAGTAATGACGTTCAATTTTATTGAAAAGCGTCAATTCTACCTTCTTAGGATCTACCAGTACAAACTTAACTTCAGCTGGATGTTTAGAGTAGAGTAGGGAAGTAAGTATCGCGTTAAGCCCAACAGATTTACCTTGTCCTGTCGCACCTGCCATAAGCATGTGTGGCATTTTGGCAAGATCGACCACAAAAGTTTCGTTACTAATAGTTTTTCCCAAGGCCATTGGCAGTTCCATTTCGGCACCTTGAAATTTGGGTGAAGCAATTACAGATCGCATCGATACGATGGTAGAATTTTTGTTAGGCACTTCTATACCAATAGTCCCTTTTCCTGGGATTGGCGCTATAATTCTAATTCCAAGTGCTGCTAATGAAAGTGCGATATCATCTTCTAAGTTTTTGATCTTAGAAATTCTAATTCCGGCTTCAGGAACAATTTCGTATAAGGTTACCGTTGGCCCAACCGTAGCTTTAATTTGAGCAATTTCGATCTTGTAGTTCTTAAGCGTATCTACAATTTTGTTCTTATTTTCCTCAAGCTCTTTTTGATTTATTGTAATGCCACCGCCATAATCCTGCAATAATTCTATGGTTGGGAATTTATAATTTCCTAGCTCTAATGTAGGATCAAATTCGCCAAAATCACTGACTAATTTTTTGCTGAGTTTATCTTCCTCTACTTCCTCTTCTTCAGGAGCGGTTTCTACTTCCATTGCAAGCTCGTCTGGCTTTTCTTCTTTTTCTTCGGAAGTTTTTTGAGGGGTATTCTTGGTTTCTGAAGCCGGATTAACTTCTGAAAGATTGTTTTCAAAATCGATTTCTGGAGCCGAATCATCTACCTGAAGTGTTTTCTTTTCAGTTTTTACAGATTGTTTTTTCCAGTCTTGTTCTTCATCGGTTTCATTGGCGGTCATTTTTTGACCAGAAGCTTCCTTAGCAGCTTTAAATTCAGCATTAATATCGTCCTTTTTAGTTTTTACAAACGTACCAACCATTTCTGGCGTAAGCTTTAGGCGTAATGCAGCGTATGCGATAAACAGGAAAAATAGAAGCAGTGCCGTACCAAAAAAGCCTAAATAATCCTGAAGAAAATCATTCATTTCATAACCAATGGTTCCTCCTAATATAGAATGCTCTGTAAAAAAACCAAAAACTATGGATGCCCAAATCATAACCAAAATTCCCCAAAACCAGAAAGATGCCAGTTTTTTTGCTGCCATTCCAAAGAATAAATAAATACCAGAGATGGTAATAAGAACGGCAATCGAGAATGAAGCGACACCAAATCCCTGGTAGATAAAGAAATCGCTAATTAGAGCACCAAATTTGCTTAACCAGTTCTTTGCTTCGATATTACGATCACTAAATTCCTGTAAGGTACTTTGATCTGCCTGCCAATTGAACAAAAAGGAGATAAACGCCACTACAAGTGCCAATCCAAAAAGCATAAGAAAACTGCCCAAAACCACCTTTTGATGTCTGTTAAGCGCTAAAGAGAATTTCTTCGTTTTTTTAGTAGTTTTCTTAGTTCTGGTTTTCTTTTTGGCCATGTGTGGTTTTTCGGAATTTTGGCAAAAATACAAATTAGCCTCTTCTAAAATAAAGAAAATAAAATTCAATTTTAAAAGAGGCTGATTTTATACAAAAACGCAGGTAATTAATCTTTATTGGCACCGCCAAAGACTATAATACCCAGAGGCTTATTTCTAAATTAAAAATTTTGTCCAGCGAATGCCTCGTGGGCTTACTTCGTGGTAGTTTACTTTTCTAGATATTCGAGAAGTGGGGTTATAAACTTATCGAATACCTCGATATGTGGTAGATGCCCTGTATCTGGTATTTCAACTAGCTGGGCATTTGGTATTTTATCCTGAGTAGATTTTCCTAACTTGTCATATAATCCCATGGTCGATTTTACCTGTTTTGAGACTAAATTTTTTCCCAGTGCGGTACGATCTCTGGTACCAATGATCAATAAAGTAGGAACATTAATTTCACTAAATTCGTAAACAACAGGTTGGGTGAAGATCATATCATAGGTTAATGCAGAATTCCATGCAATGCGATCGTAATCTTCATTAAGCGTCCATCAGGCTAAAAGTTTTGCCCATTTTGCATAATCTTGATTCCAATCGCCTGCATAATAGCTCTCTTTTTGATAATTTTTAATGTCTTCGTAGGTTTTACCGATTTCATTTTTATACCAATCGTTTACGCTTTGATAAGGGACTTTAAGTTTCCAGTCTTCTAGACCAATGGGATTTACCAAAACCAGGTTTTTAGTGACTTCAGGATACATTAAAGTGAAACGTGTAGCAAGCATTCCTCCCATGGAATGGCCTAAAATTGTAGTTTCTTTAATTCCTAGAGAATCGATTAATCCTTTGGTGTTTTCTGCCAATTGCTGAAAAGCATACTGAAAATGTTCTGGTTTGCTAGACTTCCCGAAGCCTAATTGATCGGGCACCAAAACATTGAAACCTTCTGTGGTTAGGGCGTCGATCGTGGTTTCCCAATATGCGCCATTAAAGTTTTTTCCGTGAAGTAATGTTACTGTTTTTCCGTTATCGTTTTCTGGCTGAATATACATATAGGCCATTTTATAATCATTTTTTTGTGCATTAAAATGATAAAACGAAACCGGATAAGGATATTCATAATTTTCGAGCATCAAGCCAAGCTCTTTTATCTCTTGGGCATTGAGGTTTAGAATTACTGAAAATAGTAAAAATAGCGCAGGAATTTTTTTCATAGCATGAATTTTCCTGAAGTTAAGAAGATCTGCAAGTGTAGGTAAGTGGCTGAAGTACTTTAAAACAAATTTAACTCGATGATCGAGATTGAATGCTCTGAGGTTGCCTCGAACTATTGAAAAATTTTAAACAAATGCCTAACGGGCTTATCTCAATGTAGTAGTTTACATGAAAGATCTATAATGCCTGTAAATAAGGAATATAAATAATACAGCCAATGATAATTGCGATGAACGCAGCTATACAAACGGCGCCGGCAGCAACATCTTTAATATGACCTATTTTTTGATGAAAATCTGGATGCACAAAATCTGCAATGGCTTCGATAGCGGTATTTAGCCCTTCAGCACTCATTACCATTCCAACAGCGATGCACTGAAACATCCATTCGGTTTTAGTAATACCAAAATAAAACCCGGCAACAGTTACAACGATAGAAATGGCAAATTGTACCTGTATGCTGGGTTCATTTTTTATAAGTAACCATGCTCCTTTAAGAGCATAGCCACCACCGCGAATACGTTTCCCTAGGAAACTATCTTTCATCTTACAAAAGCGTTTTTAGCGCAGCAAGATAATTTGGTTCTTCGGCAATATCCTTAACTTGCTGAGCATGGATTACATTTAAATTTTCATCCAGAACAATTACAACTCGAGAAAGTAAACCTTCTAAAGGCCCGGTGATCATTTCTACCCCGTAATCTTTCCCAAACTCACGTTCTTTAAAGTCAGACAAGTTAATAACATTTTTTAAACCTTCGTCATTTACAAATCTTTTTTGTGCAAATGGTAGATCTCTGGAAATACAAAGGACTACGGTATTATCTAATTCGGTTGCTCTTTCATTAAAATTTCTAACAGAAGTTGCACACACACCGGTATCGATACTAGGGAAAATATTCAGGATAACTCTTTTCCCTTTAAAATCTTCTAATTTGGCTTTAGACAGGTTGGTTTTTATAAGATCAAAATGTGGCGCTTTTTCACCAATCGCAGGCAGATCTCCATAAGTAATCACTCTTTCGCCTTTAAACGATATTTCAGACATAGCAAAATAATTGGTTAAGGATTAGTCAAGATAAATTTAGACTATTTGCAATGGAGTGATACTAAAATTATCATAAAACAAAAACGGGTTAACTGTTTTAACAATTAACCCGTTTCTATCTTTATATTTGTAAGTTTTATTGATCTATAGATCCTAAAACTTTTTTCACGAATGCGTTTGCTGCATCTGTATCTTTCATTCCTTCTTCGCTTACCAATCTGTGAACTTCTATAGCTCCACATATGTTCGTGATTAACTCACCAACTACATCCATTTCTTCTTCAGAAACAGATCTATGTTCAGTAAAGCTTTCCAGAACATCTACAGTTGCCTGAAGCTTATCTGCTTCATTATTTCTTTGCAAGTGTTTAATTACTGGTAACTTCATTTACTAAGTCTTTTAATACGTCAAACTTGTTCGTTTGAACTTGGTTTACAAATTCTCCATTTTTGAAAGTGGCAAAAGTTGGCAAGTTATTTACGTTAGCCAGCTTTCTACTCTCTGGATACTTTTCAGCATCAACTAAAATAAATTCTGCATTCTCATTTTCTCCCGAAAGTTTTTTGAATTTCGGTTTCATAAGTCTACAGTTACCACACCATCCAGCCATGTACTGTACTACTACAGTCTCATTATTGGAAACAATTTCGTTTAAGTTATCTTGGTCTAATGTCTTCATCATAGCAATTTTTTCCCATCTAGGGGTATTAAGACCCCGGGAAAGAAATCCCGGAGTTTACAATTTTTCTTAATCTGTAAGATATCTCAATAACTGAGATGAAAAGCTTCTTAGTTTAAGCTCAAGTAATCTGAAACACCTTTTCTATCGGCTTTCATTGCATCTTTACCTTCTTCCCAGTTTGCTGGGCAAACCTCACCATTTTTCTGTACGTGAGTATAGGCATCGATTAGTCTAATGAATTCTTGTACGTTACGTCCAAGTGGCATGTGGTTAACTCCTTCATGGAATACAGTACCTTCTTCGTCGATTAAATAAGTAGCTCTATAGGTTACATTATCGCCTTCTAAAGTTACATCTCCAGTTTCTTCATCATAAGACTCACCGGTAATATCTAAAATTCCAAGACGAGAACTTAAGTTACGATTAGAATCTGCTAAGATTGGGTAAGTTACTCCTTCAATCCCACCATCATCTTTAGGAGTGTTTAACCACGCAAAGTGAACTTCTGGAGTATCACAAGAAGCACCAATTACCATTACATTTCTTTTCTCAAACTCTTCTAAAGCAGCCTGAAAAGCATGTAATTCTGTTGGGCATACAAAAGTGAAATCTTTAGGATACCAGAATAAAAGAACTTTTTTATTATTTTTTTGAGCTTCTTCTAATACATTTACTTTAAATGTATCTCCTAAGTCATTCATTGCGTTAACGCTTAGGTTTGGAAATTTTTTACCTACAATAGACATATGTTGTTGTTTTTGGGTTTTACTTTCTTTTCTTAATTACAATGCAAATATAGTCTAAGAGTACGGCGTCTCCATAGAATTCAAATTCTTAATTTTTATACTGTGATAGAATTTGATTATTGCTAAAGAATATTCTTATAGGGTAATTCTATTTTCTTCGGAAAGCTACGCTGTACGTGTAGTTGCAGAGCTACCTAGCTCTTTGATCTTTATTCTGAAGGCGGCGAATAATAAGGTCATAAACGGACTCAGATAGTTGAAGAAACTGTACCCAATATAAGAAAGAACAGGTACACCAAGAACACCACTGTGATAAGCACCACAAGTATTCCAAGGGATTAATACTGAAGTTACCGTTCCTGAATCCTCTAAGGTTCTACTAAGATTCTCTGGAGCCAGACCTTTGTCTTTATAAGCTTTTGCAAACATTTTTCCTGGTACAACAATTGCCAAATACTGGTCTGATGCGGTAACATTAAGCGCAAGACAGCTTACTACGGTGCTGGCAAAAAGCCCAAAAACGCTATCAAAAAGATTTAGTAGCGCCCTGCTTATTCTGGCTAATGCACCAATGGCATCCATAATTCCACCAAAAACCATCGCACAAATAATTAACCAGATGGTACCAAGCATTCCTGCCATTCCGCTTGATGCAAAAAGATCGTTAAGCGCAGCAGATTCAGTTTCAATTGCAGTATCTACGGTGATAGCATCCATAATTCCGCGATAAGCACTAACAAAAGTCAGTTCGTCACTTCCGCTAATTTCGAGAATAATATTTGGTTGAAAGATTAATGCTGCAACAGCACCTAAAAGTGTTCCTACTAACAGCGCAATAAGAGGAGAGGTTTTTCTAACGATCAAAAAGATCACTAAAGCCGGTACTACAAATAACCAAGGAGTGATATTAAATGAAGCATCTATCGCATTTAAAATAGAAGTTGTATCTGTAGATCCACTGGTGTCCAGATTAAGACCGATAATTATAAAAATGATCAAAGTAACAATGATCGTAGGTACCGTGGTGATCGCCATATAACGAATATGCGTGAAAAGATCTGTACCGGCCATTGCAGGTGCAAGATTTGTGGTATCACTTAATGGAGACATTTTATCACCAAAATAAGCTCCAGAAAGAATCGCCCCGGCCGTCATTCCCAGTGGAATACCCAAAGCATCTGCAATTCCAACAAGTGCAATACCTACGGTTGCAGAGGTTGTCCAGCTACTTCCTGTCGCTATGGAAATTACAGAACATATAATTACGGTCGCAGCCAGAAATATAGTAGGATTTAAAATTTGTAATCCATAATAGATCATTGTTGGGATAATACCACTAATAAGCCAGGTCCCGGCTAAGGCTCCAACCATTAAAAGAATTAAGATCGCTCCAGCTGTACTCTGGATATTTTTGGCAACTTCATCGATCATGGTGTCGAATTTCACTTTATGAAAGTATCCAACAATTGCAGCTACAGCACCACCCAAAAGAAGTATGAACTGATTAGAACCACTTAATGCATCATCGCCAAAAACTACCAAAACATTAAAACCAAGCATGATAATAAGCGCAACTACAGGAATAAGTGCTGCCCATATACTCAATTCTTTTTTGTCGACGTTTTCTTCAGCTTGCGTAGTGTGGTTTTCCATTCAGTTCAAGAGAGTTTGTGTCCTAAAAACTAATATTCGAAAGATCGAAGATGTTTTTTCAGGATATATAAAAGTTTAGCTTAGATTAAATTTTCGCTTGTAATGTTACGATTTTAGATAAAAGTATGCAAGGCTTAGTGCTTCGGTAGTGATTTTAAATCGAATAAATACCCGCAAAATTCAAATAATGTCGAAGGATTATTAACAATATCGTTTGAAATTTCGGTTTTCTTAAAAGTTTAGAAAGCCTTTTAGTGCGCATTGGTGGTTAAGAGAATAGTCGTACTTTTGTAAGTATTGTTAAAAAATCAATATAAAAACTTATTGTTATGAGTACATATGATGTTGCAGTTATAGGTTCTGGCCCGGGTGGATACGTGGCAGCCATACGCTGCGCTCAACTGGGAATGAAAACTGCGATCATAGAAAAATATTCTACTCTTGGTGGAACATGTTTAAACGTAGGTTGTATCCCAAGTAAAGCCCTTTTAGATTCTTCACATCACTACCATGATGCTGTAAAACATTTTGAGGATCACGGAATTGAAATTTCAGGAGAAGTTAAAATGAATCTTGAAAAAATGATGGAGCGTAAAGCCTCTGTGGTTAGCCAAACCTGTGATGGCGTGAAATTCCTGATGGATAAGAACAAAATTGATGTTTTTGAAGGAGTTGGATCTTTTAAAGACAAAACTCATATCAATATCGAAAAGAATGATGGTGAAACCGAAACTATCGAAGCTAAGAAAACGATCATAGCTACAGGTAGTAAACCGGCAAACCTTCCGTTTATCGAGTTAGATAAAGAACGCGTAATTACTTCTACCGAAGCTTTAAAACTAAAAGAAATTCCGAAGCATTTAATCATCATTGGAGGTGGAGTTATTGGTTTAGAATTAGGGCAGGTATATAGCCGTCTTGGTGCAGATGTATCTGTAGTAGAATTTATGGATCGTATTATCCCAACGATGGATAGCGCACTTTCTAAAGAATTAACTAAAGTTCTAAAGAAACAGGGCGTTAAGTTCTACACAAAAACTAAGGTGAAATCTGTAGAGCGCGATGGTGAGGAAATTATCGTAAAGGCAGATGACAAGAAAGATAAGGAAGTAGAACTTAAAGGAGATTACTGCCTGGTTTCTGTAGGTCGTCGTCCTTTCACAGACGGACTTAATGCAGAGGCTGCTGGTGTAGAATTAGATGATAAAGGTCGCGTAAAAGTTAATGATCATTTACAAACTAATGTAGATAATATTTACGCTATTGGAGATGTTGTTAAGGGAGTAATGCTGGCTCATAAAGCTGAAGAAGAAGGAACTTTTGTTGCTGAAACCATTGCCGGACAAAAACCTCATATTGATTATAACCTAATTCCTGGCGTTGTTTATACATGGCCAGAAGTTGCCTCTGTAGGTAAAACTGAAGAGCAATTAAAAGAAGAAGGTGTAAAATATAAAGAGGGAAAATTCCCAATGCGTGCCTTAGGTCGTTCCAGAGCTAGTGGAGATATCGACGGAATGGTGAAAATTCTGGCAGACGAAAAGACCGATGAGGTACTTGGGGTTCACATGATTGGTGCTCGTACTGCAGATCTTATTGCTGAAGCGGTAACCGCAATGGAATTCCGTGCTTCTGCTGAAGATATCTCGAGAATGAGCCATGCGCATCCAACTTTTGCTGAAGCTGTAAAAGAAGCTGCATTGGCTGCTACAGATAATCGCGCGTTGCACGTATAAGTTTTTCAGTCAAAATTTATCTTATTTACAAAGCCCTGTTTGATCATTTTAAACAGGGCTTTTAAGAAAATAAATGTTTTAATTTTTAAGTTTTTTCTTTACTAATTCGTTTTAACGACTTTATTATGAAGCTTGTCGGTTTTTTTTTCATGGACGAAAGTATTGTACTAGTATTGCATCAAATTTTGCAAACTATCCTAAAATGAAATCAATTTGCTCTATTAAAAGTTTCCTTTTTTTCCTTTTCTTTCTTAATGTTAGCTTATGTTTTTCTCAGGTAGGAATAGGGACATCAAGTCCAGATGAAACTTCAGCTTTAGATGTAGAAAGTACCTCTGGAGGAGTTCTTATCCCAAGGATGACGACATCCCAAAGAGATGCGATTCTTCGTCCAGCTACAGGCTTATTAGTGTATGATACTACACGTAAATGTCTAAGCCAGCAGGTAGGTACGCCAGAAACTCCAGATTGGATGTGTATTCGTACCGAAACCGCTTCAAGGTTTTTTTACCTTCCAAGTATAAATATTAATACACAAAGTGAAGCTAATAACCTATCTATAGATTTATATGAAGAATATAGATCACAGTTTTCTAATCCTTTAGTATCCTCTAATCCTGGATCCTCTATTCCTTATTTTGAAAAAGATGATTTAGAATATCATGTAACAGCTTATGACGAAACAGTTTTGGATATCCATGATATTAGTGATGATGGAATTATGAGGTATGATGTTGTAGGTAATGCCACTGCCTGTTCTTTCATCAATGTAGTACTGGTTGTAAAATAATTTCAGCAAACAATTATGAAAAAACTATTCAGTCTTTTTCTGATTTTATTTTCGGTATATTCAGTTTTGGGACAATGTGATTGTGATGATCCATCAACAATTATTCTAGAAAACATACATCGTAGCTCATATACATTTCTAGCGAATCAGAATTATTGCATAAAAGGAAATGTTACTATAGAATGGGATGGAATCACTTTTCAGAACAATACATCGATCTGTCTTTCCGCAAACTCAATATTCACTACAAATGATCTCAAAGGAAATACTAATGAAAACGTAAATATAAATATAGGTGAAAATGCATCTTTTATTTTTGCGGGTGATATTCCGTCAAGTTTTGAAATTACCATAGCAAACGGTGGCGTAATGAAACCGCGCTGGGGAGATTTAGACATAAATGGAAAATTTTTTAATTTGACCATAGAAGAAGGTGGTAATTTTGATTACAACACCGTAAATGTTAATTCGAGTGAAAGCGTCATGATTAATAATTTTGGGAATTTTAGAGCAGGTAATTTAACGGTTAATAATTCTTCTCAATATTTTAGATTAAATAATGAGGGCGTTTTAAAATCCAGTAATTTTAATATATACTCAAAAAAAGAAGCTTTGATTGATAATTTAAATAAAATTGAGATAGGTAATCTAACATTCGAGCACACAGAAAATATTATAATTAATAATCATGGTTCTTATTACCTAAGTTTGTTTTCTTTAAAATCAGGAATTGAAAATTTTGATTTTACTAATTCTAAAAATGCTGAGGTAAATTTAACATCCCATATACATTTAGGTTCAGGAGCTTCAAATTTTATTAATCAAGGTATAATTGTTTCCAAAGGAGAAATTGCTTTATCTAATGAAGCTACTTTAAATTTAAATAATTCGGGGGCTATCAAGATTGATAGAAATTTCGATTGGGGGGAAAGTAGTAAATTAAATTATTTATACAATACCGGGAAGTTAAACGTTGGAGGGCAAATGAGTAGCGAAAGATGTAAACTTGAATTCTATAATTATGAAGATGCTGAACTGACTATGGTAGGGCACCTTACTTACGGTATAGAAGGTCCTAATAAATTTGAAAATTACGGTGTTTTTCATGCCGATGGTTTATATTCAAATGATCCCACACTTCATATGAAAAATGAAGGACAAATGATTCTGAAGTCAAACTATGGAGATACTGAAGAAAGTTTCTTTTCCAATTGTGGGACGCTCATCATGGAAAACTGGTTTAGGTTACATGGAACAATTATAAATACGGGTAATTATAATGTACCCAATGGAAGTATTACTTTTGAGCCAACTGGTCGAATTCAAAATTATAGTGTGATGAAATTAAAGCAAATAGTTATGGATCCTAATTCTATATTTTATAACGAAGGTGAAGTAACATTTTCTGAGCCTCCTAATACTAATATAAGATTTGCTGGGCCTGGTGCAAATGTGCAGCCAGAACATTCTGATTCTAGTAATTATGGTAGATTTAAATGGCCAGGCACACAGTCTAATCAATCTGGTTGGGCTAGAGGCAATTTAAATTTTGTTACTACTACTCCAAGTTCGGTTAATGATAACAATGCTTACGGGATGTTTGGAAGATGGAATAGCGTAGAATTTGATAGTTCAGTAAAATTTGGAAACTGTAATACTTGTACAGTTATTACAGAATATGATCAATGCGCTAACGCAGATGGTACTTGGCCGGTTATTGGGCCAAAATGTATCCCGGTAAACAGGCATGTAAGAACATATTTATAATTACTTTGAGTCGTCCTAAAATAGGTTGACAGTTTTTAAAAGTTTAAATCAATCCCGTGAAGCTAGCTTCACGGGATTTTTTGTTGTGTATAAAATTAGGTGTTTTGTAGCTAAGGCTTAGATGTGGTCTATGATTGTTATATGTTTTTATTGACTGTTGAACCAGCAGGCTGAGTTCTTTACCTGTATTGCATTTGTTTATCAAGAACTCTCCCTTTAATATCCCGTTAATTCGTTCTGCTAACGCATTTTGATAGCAGTCATACCCATCTGTCATTGAAGGTATAGCATTTGATCGCTTCAATTGAGTTTGATACAACGAGGAGCAATACTGCAAGCCTGTGTCAGAATGGTGTATTACCTCGCTTAATGTAGTTCTTCTTTTATTAGCCATTTTCATTGCTTTAACTACATTCTCTGCACTCATATCATCACTTAGGTGGTAGCCCATTATTTTTCTGCTAAAGGCATCTGTCACCAAGGAAAGATAGTGAGTTCTTTCTCTACTCTTGATGTAAGTAATATCGCTTACAAAGTATTGCTCCGGTCTTACGGGCGTAACATCTTTCATCAGGTTAGGGTGTTTTTTTAGCCAATGCCTAGAATCTGTTGTCTTTGTGTAATTCTTTTTTGGTTTTATAAGCATTGATTCTGACTTGAGATAATCAAATAGCGCATCCCTGCCTATTTTGACTCCGATCCTTTCAAATTCAACCTTGAGCAAATAATACAGTTTACGAGTACCCAGCCTTGGCATTTGCCGGCGCACCCTTAAAATCAGTGGTTTTATCAAGTCAAGTTCATCAGCTCTTATATTTTTTCGCTTTTCTGCTTGATAGACAGCCTGTCTGCTTATCCCAAACAATCTGCAACAACGTGACAGGCTTAGTCGGTGTTCTTGCCGGATTCGTTGGATTGATTGGGCAAATGCTTTTTTCGAATAGAAGTTCCATATTGTTGATCTGAGATATCGATCATCGTGTTGAGAATCTTATTCTTAAGCTTCTCATCTGATAGCTCTTTTTCTAGCCTCTTGATCTTTTGAGCAGGTGTTTCTTTCATTGTGTTACAGGTAAGTCTTGACTTTGGTTTATTCCAGTCTAAGGTACCGTGTCTGCGTAACCAAACCAAAACAGTACTCCTGCCTTGGATACCATAAGCTTTTTGGGCTTGTTTATAAGTCATTTCGCCCTTTTCTACCTGAGATACAACGGCCAATTTAAAGCCTAAATTGTAATCACGCTGAGTACGTTTCTTCCCAGATCTTTCTGTATGTTTCATAAATAAGTCGAATTTGTGTCAACTTATTTCAGGACGAGACAACTTGATATAAATTAAAAGGCAGCCAACTGGCTGCCTTTTTTCATTCTAAACTGACTCAGAAATTATAAGGTTTTGGCTTTTTAATTGGTTTAGGAAGTAAATTAAAAGCCTGATTAATCTGAGTAAAATTCAATAGGGAAATATTGATTGTTTTAGAATGAGATTTTGCATGTTTTTACAGTCTTTTTTTAATGATATTCAGCCAACTTTTCTAAAACCTGTTCTTTAAAACTTCGGCTTATTGGTATCGATTTTTGTCTTACCACCACCTGCTCATTGGTATAAGATTCAATTTTTGGGATCGAAACAATAAAAGAGCGATGCGTTCTTAAAAATTTAGAACTAGGTAACTTCTCTTCAATCGCTGTAATAGTTTCTCTGGTGATTTTCGTATCAGTTAACAGGTGAATTTTTAAATAATCAGCATAGCTTTCGATATAAAGCAATTCTTCAAAATCGATTTTCACCATTTGGCGATCTATTTTTACAAAAATAAATTCGGCTTCTTTTTCAGCGATTTTCGTGATTTCTTTTTCTGAATGATTTTTTCGGTAATTATTTATCGCATCCAGTAATCGCTCAAAAGAAATAGGTTTTAATAAATAATCTGCTGCGTGCAAATCAAAACCATCTACCGCATATTCTCGATAAGCAGTGGTGAAAATGATCTGTAGGTCTTTATTGATCGATCTGGCAAAAGAAATTCCAGAAATTCCCGGCATATTAATATCTAAAAAGATCAAATGGATGTTCTCTTTGCTAATTACATTAAAAGCTTCAGTAGCGTTACTGCAACGTGCTAGAATATTGATGTCTTCAATTTTAGATAGATGACTTTCCATAATATCCAACGCAACAGGTTCGTCGTCTACAAGAATACAATTAATGGGTGCCGCCATTTATACAGAATTAATGCTTTTTAAAATTAATCAATTTCAGCATACATCACTTTTTTATGGCTGTTAAAATAATGATTCCCAGCCTGCCAACCAGAAAAGTTACAGTGCCAAAAATAATAGTAAGTAAAGTTACTTTTAATCCACCAGCCAGCATTTCAGTAGAAACATTTCCCCAGGATTCTATTGCATCGAACATTTGTATTAAACCAAGAAACTGAAAAAGAAGTCCGCTTACCAGTGCAAATAAGCCAATATGATGAATTAAACTGAGCGTTTTTTTAAAAAGATGATCTTGCGATAATTTTGTGGCAGCAAAGGCGATAAGTCCTATAGTAATTAAGAAGCAAATAAGGATGGTCCACATCGCAAAAGGACCGCCCTCGTTCATTCTGTCGGCTAGTTGGCCAAAAAAACCACGACTTTGATACAGTAATACTAGGTACATAATTATTTTTTTAAAGATTGATGAAGCAAACTTACCAACCTTTTAGCTTCAAAAAATTCACTTTGCGATAGATTACAGGTTTTAGCTTCTTTTCTACACTAAAGATATATTTTTAAGTACAATTATCGCTAAACTTGTAGAAAAGCCAAGCTTTTTTGTAGTTGGTCGCAAAAGTTGATCTTACCAGATCATTCTTGCCATATTTGTAAATTAATGTTACTAAAATTGACCATAAAGATATTTAAGAAACTACTGCTACACAGCTTATTTTGGGTAGCAGTGCTTTTCTTTTATATGTTCTTTTTTGCGATAGACGATTCAGATTTGTGGTTATCGGCTCGATTTTCAATTGCATTGATGCCGGTTACAATTGGCACAACTTATATTTTTTCCTACACCTTAATCCCAAAATATCTATCTAAACGAAAGTATTTTTTATTCGGACTTTATTCATTTTATGCTTTAGTAATTTCAGCTTCCTTAATCATTTTTTCGGCTTTTTATGGCTATTTACTGGTGTTTGGATTGCAATGGGAGGGAAGTTACCCGGTTTCTAAAGGTTTAACCTTTATATATTTTGCGGTTTACCTGGTAATCGTCTTAGGTTGCGGCTTAAGTCTTACCAAATCTTATTTTAAAACTTTGAATAAAAACGAGGAGCTAAAAAATACCCTGCTAGAAAACGAATTACAGCTTAAGATTCAGGAGTTACAGTATTTAAAGATGCAAATTCATCCTCATTTTTTGTTCAATACCTTAAATACCATTTATGGCTTGGCACTTACTAAAAAGGATTCGGCGCCAGATATGATCTTAAAATTAGCCGATTTGCTGGATTATATTTTATACGAAACCAAGAAGAATAAGGTGCCGTTGGAGCGCGAAATTCAGCATTTAAAAGATTATATCGAGTTAGAAAAATTACGGTTTGGAGAACAATTAATTGCTGAAATAAATATTGCTGAATTTTCATCGAATATTGAGATTCCGCCAATGCTATTTCTGCCATTTCTGGAAAATTCATTCAAACATGGCAAATCTTCTGAAGGAATCCTAAAAATAAAAATGAAGCTCGAAATTATCGAAAATCAGCTTGTGTTTTTTCTGAAAAATTCGGTGCCCAAGCAAAAGGAAATTTTAGATCAAAATTCAGGAATTGGTCTTGAAAATATTCAAAAAAGGCTTCAGTATATTTATGGGGAAGCTTATGATTTAGAGCTTTCTACAAGCAAAAATGAATATTCTGTCTTACTTAAAATTCCGCTTAAATTTTAGCATTTTGACCTTTAGAATTTTCAATTTTGTATTGAAGGAATGACTATCTTTAATAGGTTAATCCTAATTTTAAAGATTATGGCAAAAGCAAAGTCACCAGCTAAAAATTCGGTTAAAAAAGAAGCGGTTTTAAGCTTAAAAGAGAAGCGAGCTGCAAAGGCGGCTAAGAAATTGAACAGAAGCTAAAGTTTTAAACTTAGATTGAATAAAAAAAGGAGCTATTTTGCTCCTTTTTTCCTTTATTTTTTACGCCTACGATTGGCATTTTTATCGCCTCGTGTTTTTGGCTTTTTATATTTCTTAGCAATTTCTCTACGATAAGAACCACCAAGATTTACCTTTTTATTCTTTTCTTTTTTCTCGTGAAAAGCAGGGCCAGCTTCTTCGGTCAATTTGCTAGGATTATTAATTTCTATGGCTCTTGGACGCTCTTCAGGAATTAATTCATTTGAGATCTTAACTTCTTCAGGAATTTCCATTTTTGGAACTTCCATTTTCATCAATTCCTCGATGGCTTTTAGATAATCCAGTTCTTTTTCAGTAGTAAAAAGAATAGAATGTCCTTTTTTCTCAGCACGTCCTGTTCGCCCAATTCTATGCATATAATTTTCAGGATAATTTGGCGTATCAAAGTTAATAACGTGCGAAACAGCATTAAGATCTAAACCACGCGCCATCACATCTGTAGCGATCATAATTCGGGTTAAACCTTCATCAAAATCTTCAACGTTTTTTAATCGGTAATTCTGACTTTTACCTGTATGCACTAAACTGACTTCCCCTGGAAATTTTTTACCTAAACTTTCAAATAATCGATCGGCAATACGCTTATCTGAAATAAAAATAAGCATCTTTTTAAAGGTTTCTTTATCACTGAAAAGATGCTTTAAAAGATTCGCTTTTGTATTGAAATTAGGCAAAATATAGCCTTGTTGCTCGATATTATCTAACGGAGTACCACTCACTGCGATCGAAATTTTCTCTGGAGCTTTAAAATTCTCGTCGATCATTTGCTCAACAACCTCGGTCATTGTTGCAGAAAACATAATACTTTGCCTATTTGGTGGTAGCAATTCGATAATATTATGCACCTGAAATTTAAAACCAAGATCCAGCATCACATCAACTTCATCGATCACAAATTTCTGAATCGATTTTAGCTGAATGGCACGTCTTAAAACAAGATCGTAAAGTCTTCTTGGTGTAGCAACAACGACATCTAAACCACGTTGTAATTCTTGTTGCTGTGTATTTATATTTACACCACCATAAATCCCGGCTACTCTTAAATTAATGTATTTAGCAAGTTTGTCGATTTCCTCGGTAACCTGCACAACCAGTTCCCTTGTTGGAACCATGATCAAAATACGTGGATTTTTTTGCGTAGAATATTTTAGCATCCTAAGCAAGGGTAATAAATAGGCAAAAGTTTTACCGGTACCGGTTTGGGCGATCCCCACAACATCTTTTCCAGACATCACAGGTGCAAATGCCTGTTCCTGGATTGGTGTTGGTTTTTGGAAGCCCATATCTTCCAGCGCATTGCGTAAAGGTGTATTTAAATTAAGATCTTGAAAACTCACAACGGGAGGTTTAATTTTTTGCAAAGGTAGGCTATGATTCTCAAAGAATTACTTTTAAATCTATAATTTGTTTGAGAATCGATGTTTTAGTCTACTTATTTTAAAAATTATGCTATTGTAATGGTGTAAGTTGCACTGTAATCTTTGCCAGTCTCTAGTTCAATAATTCCTTCTTTGGTTTTAAAGTTTTGATCTGTACCTTCTACATCAGCAATTCCCAGCCAGGGTTCAATACAAACATAAGGCGCACCAGGTTTTGCCCAAACTCCCAGATTTTTAAAATCATCGTAAGAAACGCTTAATATCGATCCATGATTTTTACTTTTTAAGCTTACATTTTTTGAAGTTATATTTTTAAAAATTAAAGCGTCATTATTAAAAAGATCTTTGGTAAGCTGTATTCTATCTGAATTTTCAATGATCGTTTTGGTATTATCACTTACTAAGCCGCTTTCTCCTAAAAGGTAAGTTTCTAGAGTGAGATCTTGATCGAATTCCAGATAATAATCTTCATAAGTTTCGCCTTCAAAAAGTGGCGCATTAAAGGCTGGATGCCCGCCGATCTGAAAATAAATAGACTTTGTATCCAGATTTTTTACAAGGTGATTTACTTCAACAGACTTATCTTTTAAGGTGAAACTAAGCTCGAATTCAAATTCAAATGGATAGATTTTACGTAATTCTTCGTTACTTTTTATACTGAAGGTAATCGAAGTTTCCGTTTGGTTTTTTACTTCAAGATTTTCATTGTGGCGTATAAATCCGTGTCTTGGCATATCGTAAAATTTACCTTCATATTTTATCTGATTGCCTTTTAAAGCGCCAATTACAGGAAATAAGTTTGGTGCGTGGCTTCCCCAAATTTCAGGATCTGCCTGCCACATATATTCTTTATTATTTTCAAGGTTTTTTATACTGCATAATTCGGCTCCGTTATGCTGAATTCCTATTTCTAACTGGTCGTTCTTTAAAATATACATCGTGATTTATTTTCGTCTGATTTTATTCAGTATAAAGATAACATCTCTTCCATTTTTTTCAGCATTTTAAAAATATAAAGATTTCTTATGTTTTCGATAGAATGTTTCTTTGAGAAACAATTGCTCTAAACCTCGGAAAATCTTAGTTTTGCATAAAAATTTATAATGAAAAATATATTAGGATTTGCAGGATCTAACAGTAGTTCATCAATAAATGTCCAATTGCTGAACGACCTGATGAATCGTTTACCTTCAGATTATAACAGGAAAGATATTAATGTTTTAGATTACGATCTTCCGTTTTATGGCGAGGACGTAGAAAAAGAACAGGGAATTCCTGAAAACGCTGAAAAATTTGCTAAAGAAATCGAACAATATGATGCTTTAATTATCACGATTAATGAGCATAATGGGAGTTTATCTGCATATTTTAAAAACCTGATCGATTGGACTTCACGTTATAAACACCAGTTTTTAGCCGGTAAAAAAATATTTTTGGCAGCGGCTTCTCCTGGACAGGGTGGTGCAGCAGCTTCTTTAAAATACGCAAAAACAGCGTTCACCATTTTTGGAGGTGAAGTAGTGGAGACCCTTAGTTTCCCTAGTTTTTACGATAATTTTGAAAACGGAATTGTAGTAAATCCTGAATTAGAAAAAGAAATTGATTCAAAATTAAATACTTTTGCACAACAAACTTCTTAAGTGTGCGGAGTAACAAGATTTTTGAACTTTCTAATGTAAATTTATTTAAGCAAAAATTGCTAAGCTGGGCTTCTGGTTTTAGAGAAGTTGTTTGGCTGGATAGTAACGAGTATCCAGATAAATACCGGCAATACGATGCAATTTTAGCAGTAGAAGCTTTTACGGCTATCAAAACCGATGCTGTAGAAGCTTTTGATAAATTAAAGGAATATCAGGAAACTACGGCCGATTGGATTTTGGGATATCTATCCTACGATCTTAAAAATGATACCGAAAATCTAAAGAGTAAAAATTACGACGGACTCGATTTTCCGGAACTTTATTTCTTTCAGCCTCAAAAATTGTTTTTGCTGAAAGGGAATCAGCTTGAAGTGCAATATTTACGTGTAGTTGATGATGAAATAGATCTGGATTTTATAGAGATCAACGATATTGTAATTCCTGAAAAAACAGCTCAAAAACCTCAAAAATCGACTCTAATACAATCCCGACTTTCTAAAGAAGAATATCTTCAGAAAATCGGAAATATGTTGAAGCATATTCATCGTGGGGATATTTACGAAGCTAATTTTTGTCAGGAATTTTATGCTGAAAACGTCGATTTAGAGCCTTTGCAGGTTTTTAATGCGCTTAATACGATTTCTAATCCGCCTTTTGCCAGTTTTGTAAAGCTCGAAAACTACCACGCGATGTGCGCGTCACCAGAACGTTATATTCAGAAGATAGGAAATAAAGTGGTTTCTCAACCTATAAAAGGAACTGCAGCTAGACATGCCAATCCAAAAATTGATGCTGAAAATGTCCAAAATCTCACCGAAGATCTAAAGGAGCGTTCTGAAAATATAATGATCGCAGATCTGGTAAGAAATGATCTTTCCAGGACCGCAAAAAAAGGAAGCGTAAAAGTTGAAGAATTATGCGAGGTGTATTCTTTTAAGCAGGTACACCAGTTAATTTCAACAATTTCAGCAGAGCTTCAGGACGATATTGCCGCCGTTGATGTGTTAGAAAGTACGTTCCCTATGGGAAGTATGACGGGTGCTCCAAAAATTTCAGCAATGAAAATTATCGAAGATTTGGAAGAAACCAAACGTGGCTTGTACAGTGGTGCGATTGGCTATTTTACACCGGCAGCAGATTTCGATTTTAACGTGGTAATTCGAAGTATTCTTTATAATTTAGAAAATAAATATGCATCATTCTCGGTTGGAGGAGCAATTACCGCCCAATCCAAACCAGATAAGGAATACGAAGAGTGCATGGTGAAAGCAAGGGCGATGCGAAAGGTTTTGGAAGAGAATGTTTAGCAAGGTTTATGCTGCACTGTTCTCAAGAGGTTTAATATTATTAAATTCTTGATCTTTCAGATTTTTTTCTTCTTCTAAATCATAGTCGTCCTGTAGTCCTAACCAGAATTTGGCAGAAGTTCCAAAGAATTTAGAAAAACGTAATGCAGTATCTGCAGTAATTCTTCTTTTACGATTAATAATCTCGCTAATTCTTGTTTGCGGAATAAAGGTTTCTTTAGAAAGTCTATAAGCAGTGATTTCTAAAGGATCTAGAAACTCTTCCTTTAATATTTCACCTGGATGTATATTATTTAATTTGTTCATTTTTTCGATTTTAGTGATAATCAATAATATTTACTTCAAAAGCATTGTCATTATTCCATTTAAAAATCACTCTCCATTGCTTGTTAATTCTAATACTATAAAATCCTTCTAAATTTCCGCTTAGTTTTTCCAAATGATTCGCAGGTGGAATTCTTAAATCATTTATAGTTTGAGCATTATTAATCATTCTTAATTTTCTTCGCGTAACATTTTGAATTTTTGGAGGGAGTTTTTTGGAAGGTATTCCAATCCAAATTTTCTCTGCTTCTTTATCTGTAAACGATTTAATCAAAAATATTCTGCATTACGTTACTAACGTCAAAGATAAGTATTTTTTTTGAATTTTAAATTAAGAATTTAGGCGTAAGCTTAAGAATATTAAATAGGAAAAACTTTTTTTAATGCCTAATGAGGGATTAAGCCAATCTTGGGCTCAAAAACAGCAAACTTTAAAATTGTAGCTTATCGAATTTTGTATCTTTGATTTTTATGGAAAAAGCCTTTAAAAATCATATAAAATCGAGCTTCCCAAATTTGGTGAATGCCAAGTTGATCCTTGCAGTAAGTGGTGGTGTAGATAGTATGGTTTTGATGCATCTTTGTAAAAAGGCAAAATTAGATGTTGCTGTTGCCCACTGTAATTTTAATCTAAGAAATAACGAAAGTGATGGTGACGAGGAGTTTGTGGTAAGGGCAGCACAAAATCTTGGGATAAAAGTCCATATTCAGCATTTTAATACCACTTCTTTTGCTGAAGATCACAAGCTTTCTATACAAATGGCAGCCAGGGAACTACGTTATCGATGGTTTGAAGAATTACGAATCGCTGAAGCTGCTGATTATGTTTTGGTAGCGCACCATGCCAATGATTCTTTAGAAACTTTTCTTATTAATTTTGTGAGAAGTACCGGGCCAGAAGGTCTAGCGGGAATCAAAGCTGAAAATGATAAAATTTTACGTCCATTATTAAAATTTAGTCGGGAAGAAATTGAAAATTTCGCCCGTGAAAATCAAATTTTGTGGCGAGAAGATAGCAGCAATGCTTCTACAAAATACCTTCGGAATAAAATAAGGCATCAGGTAATTCCGCTTTTTGAAAAAATGAATCCAAATTTTTTAGATGGCTTTAAAAACACTCAGGAATACCTGCGCCAGCAACTGGATCTAGTTGAAGATTATACCGAGCTGATCTATAAAAAAGCAGTCAAAAAAGTCGATTTTGGATATTCTTTCGATGTACTTTTTTTGCAGCGTTTACCACATACCAAGGCCGTTTTATATCAACTTTTAAAAACATTTGGTTTTACCGAGTGGAACGATGTTTACAATTTGCTGGATGCCCAATCTGGTAAAATGGTTTTTTCGAATACTCATCGACTGGTAAAAGATCGTGATGAGCTTATTTTAACCAGAATAGATCAGTCCCATTTAAAAGAAACCTACGAAATTGCTGAAAATGAGGAGAATTTTATGCTTCCCAATGCAGCTTTTAGTTTCCATAAGGTTTCAGCAATTCAGGAAACCAATCGGCATATAATTTATGTAAATGCTAATAAGCTGGAATATCCTTTAAAACTGCGACGCTGGCAGGAAGGGGATAGCTTTCATCCATTCGGTATGAAAGGTCGAAAGAAAGTAAGCGACTTTTTTAAGGACAATAAATTATCTTTGCCGCAAAAAGAAAATACCTGGCTAATGACCTCTGGCGATAAGATCGTCTGGATCGTTAACTGGCGTGCAGATAATCGATTTGCGATAACATCCGAAAATCAACCCATATTAAAAATCACATTTCATCAATGAAAAAATTTATAGCATTAAGCTTATTATTTCTTTCTTTATTACCCATAAAAGCCCAGGTTTTCGATCCAACAATGACTGGCGGAGGCGGACAGTTTGAAAACCCGGTGACCTGGGAAGCTTCTTTCGAAAAAGAGAATGACAGTATTTATATTATTAAAATTAAAGCCGAATTGGAGGGAAAATGGCATCTGTACTCTCAAAAGGAAGTAGAAATGGATATCGCTCCAATCCCAACACAGTTCACTTTTAATGCTGAAGAAGGAGGTTACGAGCTTATTGGAGAAACTTTAGAGCCGGAAGTTGAGCCGGTTTATGATGAGGTTTTTGAAGCTGATATTACTTACTTTGAAGAGGAAGCTGAATTTACTCAGAAAATAAAAGTTACAAATCCTGAAGATACACAGGTTATTGCTGAAGTATATTATTCTGTTTGTGATGATAAGCAATGTTTACCGCCGGAAACCGAACGTTTTACTATTTCTCTGGGAAGTAACGAAGTTACACAGGGATTTACAGATTTAACTGTAGAAGAAGAGGATCAAAGCTTAGCACAGCAATTAGATATTAAAGTCCAGGGATGGGAAGGTTACGAAACAGAGGAAGAAGAATCTTCATTTTTAAGCATTTTCTTTTTAGGATTTATAGGTGGTTTAATCGCTTTGCTAACGCCATGTGTTTTCCCAATGATTCCGCTTACAGTATCTTTCTTTACCAAAGGAGCACAAACACGCTCTAAAGGCGTTACTAATGCCATATTGTATGGTTTCTTTATCTTTTTAATTTACCTGCTTTTAAGTTTACCATTTCATTTACTGGATAGTGTAAACCCAGAGTTGCTGAATAATATTTCAACCAACGTTACGCTAAACGTGATATTTTTTGTGATATTCATCGTTTTTGCCTTCTCTTTTTTCGGGTATTACGAAATTACTTTACCAAGTTCCTGGGGAAATAAACTCGATGATAAAGCCAGCAGTATTGGCGGTATTATCGGTATTTTCTTTATGGCGATCACGTTAGCAATTGTTTCCTTTTCATGTACAGGGCCAATTTTAGGATCCCTGCTAGGAGGTTCTTTAAGTAGTGATGGGGGCGCAACTTTGCTTTCCATCGGGATGGGTGGTTTTGGTTTAGCCTTAGCTTTACCATTTGCATTATTTGCGTTATTCCCAAACTGGTTAAATTCATTGCCAAAAAGTGGTGGATGGTTAAATTCAGTGAAAGTTGTATTGGGTTTTATAGAACTGGCTTTAGCCTTTAAATTTTTATCGAATGCAGATCTTGTAGATCACTGGGGACTTTTAAAAAGAGAGGTTTTCTTAGGAATTTGGATCGTTTTGGGTATTGGATTAACCTTATATCTTTTCGGTTTAATTCGTTTTCCGCATGATGGCCCAAAACAAAAGATCAGCAAAGCAAGATTTGGTCTTGGAATCATAAGTCTGCTATTTGTTCTTTATTTAATTCCGGGGCTTACCAATACTTCGTATTCAAATTTAAAATTACTTAGTGGTTTCCCACCACCAAGTTTTTATAGCTTGTACGATAAAGATACCAGCGGCCCAATGGGATTAGAAAGTTATCATGATTTTGAAGAAGGTGTGGCTGCAGCAAAAGAACAGGGGAAACCTATAATTATAGATTTTACGGGTTGGGCTTGTGTAAATTGTCGTAAAATGGAAGAACAAGTATGGACAGATCCTAAAGTGTACAACCTTCTTAAAAACGATTATATTTTGGTATCACTTTATGTAGATGATAAAGAAGAATTGCCAGAAGATAAACAGTTTAATTATGAGCGCCCAGACGGTAGCATTAAGAAAATTAAGACGATTGGAGATAAATGGGCGACCTTCCAAACCTTAAATTTTAAAAATAATTCACAGCCGTTTTATGTGCTTTTAGATAGTGATTTTAATCTGCTAAATGAGCCAACTGGTTATACGCCAAAAGCTTCAGAATATATTAACTGGTTAGAAAGCGGACTTCAGAAAAAAGGGGAGCTCGCTAAAAATTAAAAATCCTTTACGATTCGCGGTGTAATTTCTATCTTTAGGGATTAAAAACACAATTCCTGAATAATGAAATTACACCAACGGTCATTATTTTATACATTTTTACTATTTGTAGTATTTCAGGTTGCTGCTCAATCTGGCAGTGATTATAATGTAAAAGATCATTACACCAAAACTGAAGTTGATATCCCAATGCGGGATGGTACTAAACTTCACACCACAATTTATTCCCCAAAAGATACTTCTAAAAAGTATCCTATAATCATGCAAAGAACGCCTTACAGCTCCAGACCTTATGGAGAAGGGCAAATGCGTTCTATGATTGGTCCTAACCAATATCTTATGCAACAAGGTAATATTATCGTTTACCAGGATGTGCGTGGACGTTGGATGAGTGAAGGAAAGTATGATAATATGCGTGCTTATATCCCGAATAAAAAAGGAGAGCAGTTTGACGAAGCCAGCGATACTTACGATACTATAGATTGGCTGGTAAAAAACGTAGATAACAATAACGGAAATGTTGGGATGTGGGGAATTTCATATCCTGGATTCTATTCTGTCTATTCTTTAGTAGATTCTCATAAAGCCTTGAAAGCGGTGTCTCCGCAGGCGGGAATTTCAGATTTCTTTTTTGATGATTTTCATCACAATGGTGCTTATCTGTTAAGTTACTGGAGAGCAACAGCTCTTTTTGGATATCAAAAAGACGCGCCTACGACAAAGAGTTGGTACGAATTGCCAGGCCTTGGTACGCAAGATCAATATCAGTTCTTTTTAGATCATACACCACTTAGTTCTTTAGACGAATATTATAAAGAAGATAATGAGTTTTGGCAACAACTAAAAGATCATCCTAATTATGACGAATTTTGGGAATCCAGAGGTATTATTCAGCATTTAGATGATGTAAAGCCTGCGGTAATGATCGTTGGTGGATTGTTTGATGCTGAAGATCTTTACGGCCCTTTTAATGAATATAAGAAGATCGAAGAAACCAGGAACACTTATAATATTTTGGTTTATGGGCCATGGAGCCATGGAGACTGGGCTAGAGAAGGCGGAAGACAATCTGTTGGAAATGTATATTTTGAAGATAGTCTTTCTACAAGATATCAGCAGGATTACGAGACAAAATTCTTCAACCATTTCTTAAAGCAAAACGGTAAAGGTTCTTTAGATCTTGCTGAAGCACATATTTACGATACCGGGAAAAGAGAATGGACAGATTACGAGCAATGGCCTCCAAAAAATACAGTTGCTAAAACATTCTATTTGGGAGACGATCAAGAGCTTACTACAGCCGCTACAGATACAAAACAAGAGTTTGTAAGTGATCCAGAAAAGCCAGTTTCGTATAATAACGAAATTAAAACTGTTTTTACGCCACGTGAATACATGACGGGTGACCAACGTTTTGCTGCAAGACGTCCAGATGTTTTAGTGTATGAAACTGAAGTTTTAGATGAAGATCTTAGTGTGGTAGGTGAAATCGAAGCCATGCTTAAAGTTGCAACTACAGGAACTGCGGCAGATTGGGTAGTAAAAGTGATCGATGTGTATCCACCAGATGCCGAGAATTACCCTGAAACTATGGATCATTTAAAAATGAGTAATTACCACATGATGGTGCGTAGTGAGGTGATGAGAGGTCGTTTTAGAAATGATTTTTCTAAACCAGAACCGTTTGAGCCTAACACTAAAACCGATGTAAATATTACCTTGCAAGGGGTAAACCATACGTTTAAGAAAGGGCACAAGATGCAAATCCAGATTCAGAGTACTTGGTTTCCTTTAATCGACCTTAATCCACAAACTTATGTGGACAATATATTTAAAGCTGAAAAAGAAGATTTTCAGAAACAAACACATACCGTATTTGGTGATTCAGCCATAAAATTTTCGGTATTGAAAAAATAATTCGTCATGCTGAAGAATCTTAGAAATTTAGGCGTTTTTCTTACAATTTTAGCTTTTGCTTCTTGTAAAAATCAACAGGGAGAGAGTTATTCTGAAGCTGAAATTACTAAAGCCTCAGAAGAACTTAACCAATATTTTGAAGAGCAATTCGAGGTAGATGTTCAGGAATCACCTATGATGCAAACCCAACTTGGTAGAAAAACCAATTATGGGCAATGGGACGATTTTTCTCATTTACGTCATGCAGATGAGTTGAAAGAGGCAAGAAAGCGAAAAGAATATCTTGAAAATATAGATCCAAATTCGCTAAATAAAGAAACAAATCTAAGTTATCAGTTATATAAAAGACAGATCGATAACGAAATTGAAGATTATGATTATCGATTTTACGATTATCCGGTAAACCAGATGTTTGGTTACCATTCTAGTTTACCGGCTTTTTTGATCAATAACCACAGAATCGATTCTGTTGCAGATGCAAAAGCATACATATCAAGATTAAAAGGGTTTTCAAAAGCTTTTGAACAGGTAATAGGCGGAATTAAAATTAGAGAGCAAAACGGGATTATCCCTCCAAAATTTGTTTTTGCAAAGGTACTTGAAGATAGCCAAAATATCATTAAAGGAAAACCTTTTGAGAAGTCTGAAAATGCCAGTACACTGTTGGCCGATTTTAAGGAGAAGATTGATAAACTTGAAATCGATGAAGATCAAAAAGTGAAATTAATTAGTGAAGCTGAACAGGCACTGGTAGAATACGTTAAACCAGCTTATCTGTGGTTAATAAAGTTATTGGAAACACAACAAAAACGAGCAACATCTGATGATGGAGCGTGGAAGTTTCCTAATGGTGATAAATTCTACGAGCTTGCATTAAAGCGCACGACCACAACTAATATGACTGCGCAAGAAATCCATGAATACGGACTTAGTGAAGTCACCCGAATTCATGGTGAAATGGAAAAGATCATGAAAGAGGTCGAATTTGAAGGTTCGCTGCAGGATTTTTTCGATTTTATGCGAAATGACGAGCAATTTTACTACGAAAATACTCCCAAAGCCAAAGAGCAATATTTAACTGATGCCAAGGGGATAATCGATGAAATGCGAGGCAGTCTTGATGAATTATTTTTAACCAAACCAAAAGCAAAGATCAAAGTAAAAGCAGTCGAAGCTTTTCGTGAAAAAAGTGCAGGTAAGGCATTTTATCAGCAACCGGCGCCAGATGGTTCTCGTCCAGGTATTTTTTACGTGAATCTTTATGATATGAAGGCGATGCCAACCTATCAATTAGAGGCTTTAGCTTATCACGAAGGAATTCCCGGGCATCATATGCAAATTGCAATTGCGCAGGAACTAAAAGATATTCCGCAGTTTAGAAAATTTGGCGGTTACGGCGCTTATGTAGAAGGATGGGGATTATATAGCGAATATTTACCAAAAGAAATTGGTTTTTATAAAGATTCCTATGCCGATTTTGGACGTTTAGCGATGGAATTATGGCGGGCTTGTCGGTTAGTTGTAGATACCGGGATTCATCATAAAAAATGGAGTAGAGAAGAGGGTATCGAATTTTACAAAAAGAACACTCCAAATGCCGAGAGTGACTGTGTAAAAATGGTAGAACGACATATAGTGATGCCAGGACAGGCTACGGCATATAAAATAGGAATGAAAAAGATTTTGGATCTACGGGAAAAAGCCAAAAGTGCTTTAGGTGAAGATTTTAATATCAAAGAATTTCATGATGCAGTTTTGCTGGATGGCGCACTACCTTTAGATGTTTTGGAATCCAAAATAGATAATTGGATCGAAGAAAATAAATAAGCTTAAAAAATCGTCCTGTGATCTAAACAGGACGATTTTTTTATCATAAATAATATGGGATTGGAAAATAATACAGAATTAAAAACCGTAAAACTGGTAAATAGAGCCAGTACAGAGGTTATTATCGTAAATTTTGGTGCCGCAATTGGTAGTATAAAATTATACGATAAAAATCAGAAAATGGTAAATGTAATGGTCTCTCCAAAGATTGAAGATTTACCATCACCGCTAAATAAAACGCATAACCAGTGTTTTGGTGCTTCAATTGGAAGGTATGCCGGTAGAATTGCTGAAGGTAAATTTCAGTTAGAAGACAAAGAATATAGTCTTCATCAGGAAAACGGAGTTCATTTACATGGGGGAGAGAATGGATTTCAGTATAAATATTGGGAGATCGTAGAAGAAAAGCACGAGGAAAATCCTTCTGTTAAGTTGAAATATTTTAGTAAACATAACGAAGAAGGTTACCCTGGTAATCTGGAAGTTTTTGTGACTTATACTTTGAACGAAGACAACGATCTTATTATCGAATACGAAGCACAAACCGATAAAAAAACGGTTGTGAATTTAACGAATCACGCCTATTTTAATCTGAATGGTGAGGGAAGTGTAAGCGATCATTTTTTAAAGATCAATGCTGATAAGATCCTCGAGATCGATGAAAAGCAATTACCAACCGGAAATCTTAACAATCTACGTGGTCACGCAAAAGATTTTGGGAACAATCGCCTAATAGGGAATAGAAATCTGGACGATACTTTTGTATTGAACAGTGATGGGGACGAACTGGGAGCACAACTTTTTGCACCGCTAACCGGTATAAAATTAGATATGTCTACCAATCAACCTGCGGTAGTGGTTTATGCGCCAGAATCTTTACCAGACGATCTGGATTATCAAACCAGAATATCTGAATTTCCTTCTATTTGTTTTGAAGGACAAAACTTCCCCGATGCGCCCAACTTCAGGAATTTCCCGAATAGCGTTTTAGAGCCAGGAGAAGATTATTATAACAGAATTAGTTTTAAATTCAGTGTGAAAAAATAGTACTTTTGACTATAAGCGTAAATTTTACGTTTATAAATTAAAAAAGTAATATCTTTAGCGAAATATTGTGAAAATTTTATTTCATTTGGGACACGGTGCATTTTTCTAAAGCTAGAAAGCTACATCGATTTATTTTCAACTTTTGAGATTTTCTTAAAAATACATTCTAAACTTATTTTATATGGAATTTGAATTATTAGACGTGATAGTATTCGTCGCCTACGCGTTACTTATAATCGGGGTAGGATTATGGGTTTCTCGAGGAAAAGGGGATACTTCAGAAGATTACTTCCTGGCCAGTAAATCTTTGCCGTGGTGGGCAATTGGGGCCTCTTTAATTGCAGCAAATATTTCAGCAGAGCAATTTATCGGGATGTCTGGTTCTGGTTTTGCATTAGGATTAGCAATTGCATCTTACGAATGGATGGCTGCGATCACTTTAATTGTTGTGGGTAAATTTTTCTTACCCATTTTTATTGAAAAGAAACTTTATACCATTCCAGAGTTTATTGAGGTTCGTTATAGTAAGAACTTAAAAACGATCTTAGCGGTTTTTTGGATCTGTTTATTCATTTTTGTTAATCTTACTTCTGTACTTTATTTAGGAGCTACTGCGCTAGATACCATTATTGGTGGTGGTGATGGTGCTATCTTTATGGAATGTATCATTGGTCTTGCTTTGTTCGCAGCGGCATATTCTCTTTATGGTGGTTTATCTGCGGTTGCTTGGACAGATGTTGTGCAGGTAGTACTTTTAGTTATTGGTGGTTTAATTACAACTTATATCGCTTTAGAACACGTTTCTAGTGATGGAAACATCTTTACAGGAATGTCTGAAGTCTTTGAGCAGGTACCAGAAAAATTCTCGATGATCCTAGATCAGGGAGAAATTATTACTCCAAATGGTAAAGATGCTTGGTGGGATCTACCGGGAATCGCCGTTTTAGTTGGTGGTCTTTGGGTTGCTAACCTTTATTACTGGGGCTTTAACCAGTATATTATTCAAAGAACACTTGCTGCTAAGAGTTTAAAAGAATCTCAGCGTGGTATTGTGCTTGCAGGATTTTTAAAGATATTAATTCCGCTTATTACAGTAATTCCCGGAATAATCGCTTTCGTGATGAATACCGATGCTAGCGGACTAATTAGCGAAGGTGTAACCAGTGCATCATTCTTTGGTGAAAACGGAAGAATTATAAATGATAACGCAGCACCATGGCTAATTAAAGAATTTGTACCGGCAGGTCTTAAAGGACTTGTTTTAGCCGCTCTTGCAGCAGCTATCGTATCTTCTTTAGCTTCGATGCTAAACTCTACGGCTACCATCTTCACAATGGATATTTATAAGCCTTTCTTCCAGGAGAAGGCAGGAACTTCAGAAAAAGGATTGGTAAATGTTGGTAGGGTAACTGCAACTATCGCTTTGATCATTGCAATTATTTTAGCGCCGCAATTAAAGAGTTTAGGACAGGTTTTTCAGTATATTCAGGAGTATACAGGTGTTGTTAGCCCAGGGATCTTAGCGGTATTTATGTTAGGTTTATTTTGGAGAAAAACGACAAATAACGCTGCAATTTGGGGAGTATTAGTATCTATTCCAATTGCTTTATATTTCAAGATAGGACCAAATGGCTGGATCGATTCTCCATTCTTTATAACCTGGCCATTTATGCATCAAATGATGGCGACCTGGATTTTAACGATGATCATTATGGTTATCATTACCTATCTTGAAACCGGTGGTAAAATTCAGGAGAAATCCATTACACTTAGTAAAGATCTTTTCAAAACAGGACCAATTTTTAATATTGGTAGTTTTGCGATCATTTTAATTGTTGCAATGCTTTACGCCATGTTCTGGTAGAAATCAAACAAAATACATACAAAACAAAAATCCCGAAGCATGACACTTCGGGATTTTTTATTGGTTGGTTAGGTGGAAAAATTATTGCTTTAGATAATGAATATCGCTTAAGTTTTGTAAAGTTTTTGCAGCTTGCTCTGCAGTAATATCACGTTGTGGGCCGGCAAACATTTCGTAACCTACCATAAATTTTTTTACGGTAGCCGAACGTAAAAGCGGTGGATAAAAACTCATGTGCCAATGCCATTCAGGATAATCGGATCCATCGGTTGGAATTTGGTGAATTCCGCTTGAATATGGGAACGAGGTTTCAAACAGGTTATCGTATTTTATGGTCAGTTTTTTAAGAATTTCAGCAAAAGCTTTTTCTTCTTCCTGGTTTAACTGTCCAATATGCTGTTGATGTTTTTTTGGAGCGATCATAATCTCATAAGGCCAAACTGCCCAGTAAGGAACTAACGCAACAAAGTATTCATTTTCAACAATAATACGCTCTTTAGCTTCTAATTCCTGTTTTATGTAATCCCCAAGTAAGCTGCTTTGATTCTTATCCCAATATTCTTTAAAATGCTTCGATTTTTTTTCAATCTCTGTTGGAATAGACATTTGTGACCAAATTTGTCCATGTGGATGCGGATTACTACAGCCCATAATGGCGCCTTTATTTTCAAAGATCTGAACGTAATTAATGTTGTCCTGGCTACCTAATTCGGCGTATTCTTTTTTCCAGGTTTTCACAACTTTGGTAATATCTTCTTTTTCCATAAGAGGAAGGGTAAGCGAGTGATCTGGAGAAAAGCACACCACTTTACAAATACCAACTTCGGTTTCGGCTTTCATTAATCCGTTTTCCTGAGTTGCCACAGGGCTATCAATTAAAAGCGCAGAGAAGTCGTTTATAAAAGTATAAGGTTCTTTATAATCTGGGTTTTTATCACCGGTACTTCTTGTATTTCCCGGGCATAAATAACAGCTGGGATCGTAAGTTTCTTTTTTAGGCGTGGTATCTTTCTCGGTTTTTCCCTGCCATGGTCGCTTTGTACGATGCGGAGAACAAAGAATCCATTCACCGGTTAGAATATTATATCTTCTATGAGGGATCGAATTAATATCGTGACTCATTTTTATCGTTTTCTAATTAGTAATTATAATTTTTCTACGATTGTTCCTTCACTTGGTGAAACAGCAATAGTATCTAATTTTATATTGAATTTTTTGAAGTAAGCTTCAGCAGCTTCAACAACATATTCGTCGATCTTATCAGCTTCAATTAAATTAATGGTACAGCCGCCAAAACCACCACCCATCATTCGGGAACCATAGATGTAATCTTTATCTCTGGAAAATTCAACTAAAAAGTCGAGTTCCGGGCAACTAACTTCATAATTATGCTGAAGTCCGTCGTGAGATCCATACATTAATTCTCCAAATTCGTTAAGTTTTCCTGCTTTTATCGCAGTTGTGGCATTGATTACACGCTCGTTTTCCTCGATCACATAACGTGCTCTTTGGTACTGTTTTCCTTCTAACTGCGCTTTAAATTCTTCAAGCATTTCAAGATTTACGTCACGAAGACTTTTTACTTCAGGATATTTTTTCTGAATCACTTCAACAGCAGCTTCACATTCCTGTCTACGCGTATTATATTCGCTATCGGCAAGATTGTGAGAAACATTGGTATTCAGCAACAACAACTTACAGGATTTAAAATCTGCTGGAATATATTCAGCATGCAAACTTTCACAATCTAACAGAATAATATGATCCTGTTTGCTCATTACGGAAGCATATTGATCCATAATTCCGCATTTATTACCTACAAAATTATGTTCGGCTTTTTGCGATAGCTGAGTAATTTCAACTTTGCTTAAACCAAGATCAAATAGAGCATTTAGTCCTGAAGCAAAACCACATTCTAAGGCCGCAGAAGAGCTAATTCCTGCACCGGTAGAAAGGTCGCTTTTAATGATACAATCAAATCCTTTCAGCGATTTTCCTAAAACCTTGATTTCGTTAGTTACTCCTAAAACGTAGTTTTCCCAGGATTTTTCGCTTATCGATAAATTGTTATGATCAAATTCTAAATGCGCGTTATAGGTAGCGCTATAAATACGACAGGTACTATCTGTCCCGTTTTCTTTAAATTCGAAATAGATTTTTTTATCGATTGCGGTAGGCATCACAAAACCATTATTATAATCTGTATGCTCGCCAATAAGGTTTATTCTTCCGGGAGAAGCCACTTTAATGCTAGGCTTAAAATCTGTAAAAGCTTCCGGTAATTTTTGCGCGTTGGTTGAAGTACTCAATGTGCTTATTTTTAGTAAATTTATAGATCAAATATAATAAACGTAAAATTTACATTCATCTTTTTAATTGATTATTTTTTAACTATTTCCCTATATTTAACAGCAAACTGTATAAAATACACTTATGACGCCAGCTTTAAAAGATCTATACGTTCAAAAAGATAAAATGTATGTAGCAACCGACTGTATTATTTTTGGTTTTGATGCAGGGAAGTTAAAGCTACTCGCTTTTAAACGTAGGGTAGAACCATTTTTGGGAACCTGGTCTTTGATAGGAAGTTTTGTGCGAATGGAGGAAGATGTAAGTGTTGCTGCCAAACGTGTACTTACCGAAATTACAGGTTTAGACAATGTTTTTATGGAGCAACTTAAAGCTTATGGGCTGGCAGATCGTGATCCTGGCTATCGCTGTGTTTCAATCGCACAGTTTGCTTTGATAAGAATCGACGATTACGATAAAGAACTTACAGAAAAGCACGGTGCACATTGGTTTGATTTAGAAGAATTGCCAGAGCTGGTATTAGACCACAGCCAGATGGTAGAAGATGCGATGGCACGATTAAAGCGTAAAGCGAGATATCAACCTATAGGTTTTGAGCTTTTACCGGAAAAATTTACCATTCCGCAATTACAATCTTTATACGAAGCTATTTACCAAAAGAAACTGGACGATCGAAATTTCAGAAAAAAATTGATGACGCTGGGCTTATTGATCAAATTGAACGAAAAAGATAAAAGCTCTTCGAGAAGAGGCGCTTTTCTATATAAATTCGATTATGATAATTATCAAAAGCTGGTGAAATCTGGATATAACTTCGAGATTGCTTAAATTGAATCAATTTTATTTGATATATTATTAAAATTATAGGATTTAAAGTCGGTTTTTAATTTATAATGTATATTTTACGCTTATTAATAATTTCTGAAAAGGATGAGTAAAACAAATCGAAGATCTGCGATTAAGGCAATGGCAATGGGAGCTGGAGTTTTAGGTTTAAGCCCAATGATTGCATTGGAGGCTGAAGCAAAACCAACCAACCTAAATATGAAACGTTTAAAAAACAATATTAAACACTCTGCCTGTCGCTGGTGCTATCAAAATATTCCTTTAGAAGAATTTGCGAAAAATGCTGCGGAAATTGGATTAAAAGGAATCGATCTTTTAAAGCCTGAAGAATGGGAAACTGTTGAAAAATATGGACTCGAATGTTCTATGGCTACAGATACTTTTGCCAATATTGAAAATGGGTTTAACGAAGTTAAAAACCATAAGCATTTGCAGGAATCTTACATGCCTTTGATCGAAAAAGCTTCGAAACACGGAATAAAGAATGTGATCGTTTTTTCTGGTAATCGCCGCGAGATGGACGATGAAACCGGATTTAAAAATTGCGTAACAGGTTTAAAACCATTGCTGGAATATGCACAAGAACGTAATGTAAACCTTGTGATGGAGCTTTTAAACAGCAAAGTAGATCATCACGATTATATGTGCGATCATACAGATTGGGGTGTAGAGCTGGCCAAACGTACAGAAATGCCAAACTTTAAATTACTTTATGACGTGTACCATATGCAAATTATGGAAGGTGATGTAATTGCAACGATTCGCAAACATCATAAATACATAAACCATTATCATACAGGTGGCGTTCCCGGTAGAAATGAAATTAATGATTCGCAGGAATTGTTTTACCCGGCAATTATCAAAGCGGTAATAGAAACCGGTTTTGATGGTTATTTAGCGCAAGAGTTTATACCAACTTACGATGATCAATTGGCAGCCTTAAAAGAAGGTATTAAAATTTGCGATGTATAGTTGTAAAAAAAGAATCAAAAAACAACGAATCTCGCTATAAGGCGAGATTCTTTATTTTTAAGCATCTTTTTTACCGGGATTTTTTTCTAGTGAGCTTGGTGGCGCTACAAAGATCCATAAAGCCTTTTTTATACTTCCTGCGCGGCGCATATTTTTAAAAATATCTACCCAAACATGAAAAACATGCTTCACAGGATTAAAATGTTTTGGCTGGTCTATAATTCCGTAGATCGATTTTTCAGTCTCTGGCTCAAAAGTACCAAACATACGATCCCAGATTATAAAAGTTGAACCATAATTTTTATCCAGATAATTTTCATTTCTTCCGTGGTGAACGCGGTGATGCGATGGCGTCACAAAGAAGAAACTAAACCATTTTGGCATTCTGTCGATTAATTCAGTATGAATCCAGAACTGATATAAAACAGCAATTTGGTGGCAAATGAAAAATACAACAGGGTGGAAGCCTAAAAAACTAATCGGGATAAAAAAGATTACTTTTATCTGCTGTGTCCAAGACAATCTAAATGAGGTTGAAAGATTATATTTTTCTGAATTATGATGCGTAACATGCGTAGCCCAAAGAAAATTTACTTCATGCCCATATCGATGTGCCCAATATCTACAAAAATCTAGAACAACAAAACACAAGATCGAGGTAAACCAGTTCACAGGAATACTCCACGAAACCGAATTGTAAACCCATAACACCAATCCAAACATGATCGATTTGGTGACTAAACCTTGCAATATATAAACCAATCCTATGGTAAGGGAGGTCAAGAAGTCTTTCTTTTCGTAAAGATCTCTTTTTGTTTTCCAGCTGAAATAAAACTCTAAAAGTGCCAGCCCTATCATTATAGGAGCGGCATATAGAATTAAATCGGGAGCGCTGGAAATAACTTTATCTAATGTGATTTCCTTTTTCATGGGGTGGCGAATTTCTTTAATTTTAATTATAAAGTAATTAAACTCCCCATCCAAATCTTACTCGAGAAGATTTAAATTTTAACAGAAAACGGTTTTGTGAAAATGTAATTCAACAATAAACACTAAAAGTACCTTTTTCTCTATGCTTTTTGAACTGATAATCTATATTTCAATCCATGTTCTAATAAACCAATCATTATTTCAATAGCCTAAAATACCACGAAATTGCTATAGACAGATTTACCGAATATCCGCTAAGATCCTCGTAAAAATCGTTGCGAGAGACGAACAATCTCGACCTTATAGAAGTTTCAGTAATATTCCTTCTGCTTAAAAATACGTTTGGGATAGTGTTTAGTTTTTTGCGAATCTTATAGTCTACATTTAAACCCAATAAGAAATTATAATCGGTAATAATAAGATCACTATCTTCCCCATCGTAGTCATTTTCAGAAAACTCGGTTATGGCAAGACCTGCAAAAGGTGCGATCTTAAATTTTGAATTATCAACAATCGCGTACCCGTAAGAAAAATCTAATAAAGCAAGAGAGTAATCCAGGTCTTCTTCCCAGTAAGTTCTACCTGAGTATGCTTGATCGATATTCCCGCCAGATAAGATCATATTAACATATAATATTGAGTTTTTATAGGAAAAATCGAAACCAAAATTAAAGCCAATCGAATTATCAAAATGTTCTTTTATAGACTCATTTCTAAAACTATAGGCGGCACCTACGTGCAATCCCATTCCAAAATTTGCTTTTTCATATTTCGGGATGCTGTTATTTTCGTAGATCGTTAAACGGTCTTCAATATTTGCGGCCCACTCCTTAACGATTTCGGGATCTCTTCCGTTGCGACTTTGATTTTGAAAAATTTCAACTTCATTATTCAGCGCTTCATATTGATTCTGAAAAACGGTTTCAGCTGAAAAATAGGAGCCAAGGTGATCCAGATCATATTGTAATTTTCTTCGGTATAATTCTGCAATATTAAAAATGACCTGATTATACTGAAGATTTTGACTCGTCTTAAAATCAGGTTTTACCCAGGAAAGATTTTTATCTGAATAGCAAAAACTTTGCAATCTAAAGATCACGGTATCGTTTACTTTTTCTTTACTGGGGGTGTAACCAATAACATATTTTAATTCTGAAATTGAATTTTCAAAGGAAATTTCACGCTCTTTGAAGTCATCCCAGGTTAAATTCCCTTCGCTCCAGTCTTTTCTGGATTCCTGACTGTACACTCCTGCAAAAACCAAGCAAAAGAGAATACAAAAAAGTTTGTTTTTCATTGAAGTAGTAGGTTCATAAGAGCCTAAAAGTAATTTTGATTGATAAAAATTGAATTAAAATGGTTCACATGATATTTAAAAAATCGAATAAAAATAGATAATTGGATTGATAATTTTCGATAAAAAATTAATCTAAAACATCAAATTTAAGGTTGTTCGATTTGATATAAAATAAAAAGGCTGCCAATTGGCAGCCTTTCACTTAACACTTAAAATCTGTTATTGTTGAGTGATTATCCACATTTAGAAGATCCACAATCTTTACAGGTTAAACATCCTTCTTGGTAAATAAGATTAGATGAGTTACAGTTGGTACATTTTTCTTTTTTAGCAACGGTACCATCTGCGATAAAACGTTTTAAAGCTCTTGCAACTCCGTTTTTCCAGGTATTAATTGATTCTGAATCTAACTGAAGACTATTTACTAAGTTTACCACATTATCTATTGGCATCCCATGTCTAAGTGTACTTGAGATCAATTTCGCATAGTTCCAGAATTCAGGATTAAATTTGTGTGATAAACCTTCAATCGTAGTTTTATAGCCTCTTTTGTTTTTATACTGAAAATCGTAACGAGAAGTCCCGTCTTCATTTCGGTTTTTAATAATTAGGCCTTCATTAACCCAACGCGGGATAAGGATCCCGTCTTCATCATCAGAAAATCCGGTAAAGATCTCGTAAGGTCTACCATCGATCAATCCAATAAAAGCGATCCATTTATCTTTATTGTTTTGGAAACGTACAACATCTGCTTCTAAAACCTCTGGACGCTTAGTTGGGAAAACTCCAGATTCTTCTTTTTCTTCTTCTTTTTTCTCGTCGTTAGAGATTAAAACTCCAGAGCGCGATCCATCACGATAAACCGTTACACCTTTACAACCGGCTTGCCATGCTTCAAGATAAAGTTTACCTACAAGGTCTTCGCTTACATCATGTGGTAAGTTAATAGTCACACTAATCGAGTGATCTACCCATTTTTGTACTGCTCCCTGCATTCTTACTTTACTTAGCCAATCTACATCGTTGCTGGTAGCCTGATAATAAGGAGAAGATTTTACCAATTCATCTAACTCGGTATTCGAATAATTCTTATCTATATCGTGACCCTTTACCTTCATCCATTCTTTAAAACGATGATGGAAAACCACATATTCTTCCCAGCTATCGCCAACTTCGTCTACAAAGTCTACACGAACATCTTTATCGTTAGGGTTTACTTTTCTTCTACGTTTATAAACCGGTAAGAAAACAGGCTCTATACCAGAAGTTGTTTGCGTCATTAAACTGGTGGTTCCGGTAGGAGCAATGGTTAAAAGAGCGATGTTTCTACGGCCATATTCTAACATATCGTAGTATAATTTCTCATCGGCTTCCTTCAATCTTAGAATAAACGGATTCTCTTTTTCTCGATCTGAATCAAAAATAGAAAAAGCGCCTCTTTCTTTTGCAGTATCTACAGATGCACGATAAGCCGCAAGTGCAATATTCTTATGAATTTCAGTAGAAAATGCTACACCTTCTTCGCTTCCGTATCTAATTCCAAGTCCTGCAAGCATATCACCTTCAGCAGTGATTCCAATACCAGTTCTTCTTCCTTCTTGTGCTTTCTTTTTGATGTTTAGCCAAAGGTTTTTCTCAACTCCTTTTACTTCATCAGTTTCTGGATCTGCGTCGATCTTTTCGATAATTGCATCGATCTTTTCTAATTCAAGATCAATGATATCGTCCATAATTCGTTGTGCAGCGCTAATATGTTTTTTGAAAAGCTCGTAATTAAACTTCGCTTTATCTGTAAAAGGATCTTCAACGTAAGAGAATAAGTTGATGGCTAATAATCGACAAGAATCGTAAGGACAAAGCGGTATTTCACCACATGGATTGGTAGAAACTGTTTTGTAACCAAGATCTGCATAACAGTCTGGAACAGATTCGTTGATCACTGTATCCCAAAAAAGAATACCAGGTTCTGCCGATTTCCAGGCATTGTGAACGATTTTCTTCCAAAGCTTTTCTGCTTCAATTTCTTTGCTGAATTTAGGTTCACTACTAAAAACAGGATATTTTTGTGTATAAGCTGTTTTATTCTTTACAGCTCTCATAAAATCATCATCAATTCTTACCGAAACATTTGCCCCGGTAACTTTACCTTGCTCCATTTTAGCATCAATAAAGTCTTCTGAATCTGGGTGATTGATCGATACTGAAAGCATTAGTGCGCCACGACGACCATCCTGTGCAACTTCTCTGGTAGAGTTCGAATAACGCTCCATAAAAGGAACAATTCCAGTTGAGGTTAAAGCCGAATTTTTTACTGCAGAGCCTTTGGGTCTTATGTGTGATAGATCGTGACCAACACCACCACGACGTTTCATTAATTGTACTTGCTCCTGGTCGATCTTCATGATCCCACCATAAGAATCTGAACTACCATCGTTACCAATAACAAAACAGTTAGATAACGAAGCGATCTGGTAAGGATTTCCTATTCCAGCCATTGGGCTTCCCTGCGGTACGATGTATTTAAAATCTTTGATAAGATCGAAAACTTCATCCTCGGTCATTGGATTAGGATATCGCTGTTCTACACGAGCAATTTCTTTAGCAATTCTACGATGCATATCGTTAGGGGTTTGCTCGTAGATGTTACCATCTGAATCTTTTAAGGCATACTTATTTACCCAAACACGGGCAGCAAGGTCATCACCTTTAAAGTACTCTAAAGAAGCCTTAAAAGCTTCATCCTGAGTATAAGTTTTAGGAGCTTTAGGAGTTGTTTGTACAGGCATAAATCACGTCGATTAAAATTAGAAAAGTAAACTTTGGTAGGGTAAATGTAAATAAATTATTAAGACGTGAAATGTTATGTTTTTTGAAAGTTATCAATAAAAAGCTGTTAATAACTTAGTTTTCAGTTTTTTAATATTTTGTCAACAGTGTAAAGTTGACAAAAAATCAAAACTTTAAATAAATATAATTTGGATAAGTTTTAGAGGCTGACTTCTAACGGATAAGGAGGAAAATAAAAATTGAAGTCGATTTTATACAATCTGAATAGAAATTTAAAAATAGAATTTACTTTTCAAAAAACAGGTTTTTATATCATAAAAAAATCAAAAAACGGGATAAAAATTAATTTATCCCGTTTTCTATTGAATTAGTAAATTAAATCTATTCTGTGATCGACCAGATCGCATAAGAATTTGAAGGAGCTTCGATAGTTACTTCTCCATTTTCGTTTACTTGTGGGCGATAATTTGAATTTTCTGAATAATCCATTAAGATCGAAGAATCCCAGCTTGTAGTAATTGTTCTTCTTTTTCCGTTAGGAGATAGATTAATATAAAGAATTAATCCAGGATTTTCTGAATCTCCACCTCTTTGCATGATATATTCATCTTCATCTGCATAAATTACATTTACAGATCCGGTAGCCAAACTATTATGGATACTAATTAGTTTATTTATTTGATCCTGAAATTCTGGATTCTCGTAATCAAGATAAAAAACCGTTGGATATCCAGGATGGGTCATAATAAAAGCATATGCTTTTAATTTATTTTCAGATTCGATATAATTATCGATGTTTCCATCCTTTTCTGTATCGTGATTCGCTGTAAATGTCACAGCTTTATCAGGATGTGTTTGCCAAACCTGGTCTCTGGTTAGATAGGTTAGATCTTCAAACCTGTCGAATGCCTGCTCCATTCTGTAGAAGGCTGCAAAATCAAAAGCTCCACTTCCGGTAGCTTCAATATGAGATCTTATTAGATCTGGATCACCATCCCAAAGCTCACTTACCGAAAAGCCACCAACTGCATCCAGCCATTCTTTGATCACAAAAGGCTCGAAACCTAGTACATAATCGAAACGCCATCCATCAAATCCTATAACATTTTTGTAGTATTTCGCTACAGAATTTTCGTCTTCCCATAACCAGTTTTGCACGCGTTCTCTATGGTGATCTAAGTTAGTTTCAGCATAAAATAAACTTCCCGGATCGTAGTTGCTTACGCTATTTGGATAAAAATCTTCGTAATTTCTATTGAACATTCCAGAAGCATTGCCGTGAGTTTCGTCGAATAAGCTATACGTATCTTTTTCGCGATATGGATTGTATTCTAAGCCACCACCAGAATTATGATTTAAGATAATATCTGCAATAACCTCGATATCATTATCGTGTGCAACGCTTATCATATTTTCTAACTCATCACGAGTTCCAAATCTAGTAGGAGTTGTTCCATGCTGATTAAAATTTCCAAAATCAAAATAATCAGAAAGGTCGTAACCCATAGAATATCCACCAGATTGCCCTTTGGTAGCTGGTGGGATCCAGATACGGTTTACCCCGGCATCTGCCCAGGTTTCCATTTTATCTGAAATCGTGTTCCACCATTCGAATCTTGGCTCTACATCCCAATAAAAAGCCTGCATCATTACTCGGCTTCCATTATCATACTCCTCAAGGTTTAATGCTGAAACAGGTTCTGGTTGCTCTACACCATTATCATCATCTGGATCTACTGGCGCATCATCATCTGAAGAACATCCAATAATCGAAGCAACACTTAGCAGACATATAAAAGGATACTTAAATATATGTTTTTTCATAAATAAAAATTTAGAAAAGGCTGCGTTAAGCAGCCTTTTATTGGCACCGCCAAACGGTATAATACCCCTAGGCAGTTTTCTTAGTTTTTAGAAATAGAGTAAGTGTATTGTCTTGGATTGCTTAGGTCTAAAGTGATGGTATAATTTCCATCTTCTGGAATTCCGATATTAGCACCACCAAATTCCATTGTTCCATCAGCATCATTATCACCAATATTAAGATCCCATGCATCATTAGCTCTAAACTTGATACCGTTATCTGGTGCTTCCTGCTCGGTTAAATCTAAAGTTACACTCCATGTTTTAGTTTCAGGATCGTAAGTCATATCTGTATCACTATCCCATCCTGTTGGAGTAGCATTTCCAATAACACCCCAGTTGGTTTCAGTAAGACTGTAAGTAAGTGCAGCAGTATCTACATTTATAAGGAAGTAACCTCCAGTACCTTCAGGGGTACCCGCATTTACTTCACCTTCCTGAACAATAGTCCCTGTAAAATCACCATTTTCTGTACCTGCATCTCCATAATCACCATCAAAGCTTTCGTTGCTTGGTAAGAATTTATATTCTGGAGCGTCTACGTTCATGTAAACAAATCCTTCATAATCTGTATTTCCTTCAGCAGAAGCTGCAAGTGGAGTAGCGTCGGCCGGAGTCCAGTCTGATCCATAACCACTAGCTCCTAAGAAGTTTCCAACTACATATAGCATTGGAAGCTCTAATGTTTCTTCTTCCTCTTCTGGAAGTGTTACATTGATGCTCATAATAGATGACAATTGCTCTACAACATTTCCAGCATCAGCGCCAACGTAAGCACGAAGTCTAAGGTAAATTGTACCAGTATTAGGCTCTGCAGTTGTTGGATCATTATCTAATCCTGCCTCTCTGGCTAATGCTAGTAAATTACCAACCGTTACTGCTAAATTTGTTTGAGTAACATTTCCTAATAGAGAATAAGTTTCAAAACTTTCTGATACAGATGCCTGTAATTCGTAGTTTACTGGTGTTTGTACATCGAAGTCTGCTTCGTTCCAAACAAATCTTTCTGCCAGGTTATCTGAATTTGAGGCTTTAAGCATATACGTTTCTAAAGTAGCATTGGTAAATGCTATTCCGTCTGGATCTGGCTTTGCTGTAAAAGTAAAGTCATCGTCTTCTGTACAAGCTGTGAAGCTTAATATTGCGATAAACGCGATGAATAATAGAGTTAACTTTTTCATTGTGTCTTTATGTTTATTAATAGCCTGTATTTTGAGTTAAATTAGGATTGATTAAAATGATGTTACTTGGTAGTGGGAACAAAGCTCTAAAATCACCAACCGAGGTTCCAGATTGCGAACCACCTTTAAATGGCCATAGATAATTACCTGAAGTAAAATCGTTGTATCTAATAAGATCTGTTCTTCGCTGTCCTTCCCAGTACAATTCTCTTGCTCTTTCGTCTAATATGAAATCTGTAGTAAGATCTGCTGAAGAAATATTACCATCAGAATTTCCAAAAGCTCTTTCTCTTAGCTCGTTGATGTATCCAACAGCATTTTGCACACTACCACCAGAACCACCACGAGTTACCGCTTCAGCATACGTAAGATAAATTTCTGCCATTCTAATGATAGGTAGATCTGTATCTACGAAGTCTCCACCGGTATCATTACCAGCATTTCCTTCAGAATCGATATTCTTAAACTTAGTTACCGCATATCCATCTGTAAAAGTATTGGCGATCGTGTTGATCTCAAGACTTTGACCTTCTGTAAAGAACATAGCTCTTTGATCTGCCCATTCGGTTGGGTTACCATCAGCATCTGAAGCTGTTACCGCATAGTCGAATTTGTTTACCAAAGCCTTTGTTGTTCTTAAGCCAGACCATCCACCATTCACTCCATAGGCAGAAGCATCCATTTCACCACCAATGGCAGCATGCACAAGAAATGTAGTCCCTCCATAAGTTCTGGAACTGTTACCATCGAAGTTCAATGCGAAGATAAATTCGTCTTGAGCACCATTACTATCATTGTCTGCTAAGAAAAGTTCGTCATAAGCAGACCCATTTCCGTTAGCATCTACAGTGTTGATCTGGTAAGATGAATTGATCACCTGGTTTGCATAGGTAATCGCATCTGTATAACGATCCTGACCGATCCAGGTTTCAGCGTTAAGATAAAGTTTTGAAAGAAGAGCCCAGGCTGCTACACGATCTACACGACCATATTCGCTAGCACCACTTTCATTTAAATTATCCTGAATTTCGATCAATTCAGTTTCAATAAAATTAAAGATCTCTTCTCTCGAATTTTGAGCTGGTAATTCAGTTGAAATCTGAGTTACCAAAGGAACATTTCCATAAAAATCGATCAGGTTGTAATACGCAAATGCTCTTAAGAAACGTGCTTCAGCAATAAAAGAAGCTACTGAAGGATCATCCAAAGAAGATGCATTTGAAATAAAAGAGTTACAAAAAGATACCTCTTGCGCAAGACGATAATACATTGCTGTAGTAAAATCATTTCCTGCACCCCAGCTCATAGCATGTAAATTAGGAAGTCCCGGGTCACCCCAACCTACAACAGCATTATCTGTAGTAAGCTCATTTAAACTAAATAACATTCTGGAATATTGTGAAGTTCCTTCATCTATTCCAGAAATATCAGGTTGTCCTGCTGGTCCCTGTTGTCCTGTTAAGGCTAAACTGGCATAAAGTTTAGCTAAAGCACCTCTTGCCTCGTCTGCATTAGCAAATACATCATTCTCTGTAAAACTATCTGGATCGATAGGTGTTTGATCCAGGTCATCATGGCAAGACACTATAATAAGTGTAGGTATGATGAGCGCTAATTTCTTTATATAATTCATTTTCATACTTCTTTTTTTTAGAAATTAAGATTTACACCAAAGGTAAAAGTTCTTGGTCTTGGATAGAAGTTATTGTCGATACCTCCATTAATTTCTGGATCAAGACCATCATAGTCTGTCACGATAAGCACGTTTTGCGCTGTACCATAAAGACGTAGTGTAGATTCTTCAAAGATTTGATCGAAAGTATATCCTAGTGTGATATTGTCTAATTTGAAGAAAGACGCATCTTGTACATAGTAATCACTTTGTAGATTAGTTTCAGTTAAACTTTGGAAACCAGTATTAAAGTAATCTCTATGTAGATTTGTTAGAATACTATTCTCTGTGGCTCTTATCTCATAAGATTTTGCAGAAGCCATATTGTTATATGCATAGTTTCCTAAACTAGCTCTAGATACAACCGCTAGATCCCAATTCTTAAAACTAACATTGGTATTTAATCCCATAGTGATATCTGCAAAAGGATCCTTGTATAAATATTTATCTTCATCGTTGATCTGGTTGTCACCATTACGATCTACATAAGCACCTTCGATTGGTCTTCCCGCTTCATCATAAACCTGTTTGTAAACCCAGTAGCTAAAAGGAGAATATCCTTCTTTGTGTAATTGGATATTATTACCAGTACCTCCATTGATTCCACCAGTCTCTACCTGGTCTGGTAAATTGGTGATCTCATTATCGTTATAAGCGATATTGTAGCCAATACTCCATTTAAAATCATCGGTTTGTACAGGAACTACATTTAATTCGAATTCAACACCTCTGTTTTCCATGTCTCCAATGTTCTTATCGATACCATTAGAAAAGTTAGTAAATGGATCTATAGTTACGTAGCTAATCATATCTTCTGTTCTCTTAAGATATGCGTTAATAGATCCAGAGATTCTGCTATTAAAGAATGAATAATCTAAACCGGCATTTAAAGTTTTTCCAACTTCCCATCTAAGGTCTTCGTTATAAGCTTCTGGACGGTAAGTTTGGTAATATGATTGTCCAAATTGATAATATGCATTAGATCTTGAACCTGTATATTTCGTTAAGAAAAGATAATCTCCAAGACCATTTACGTTTGCGATCTCACCATAACCTACACGAAGTTTTAATTGATCTACAGTATTAGAATTAAAGAATTCTTCGTTATTAATATTCCAGGCTACAGCAAAAGAAGGAAAGTATCCCCAACGATCATCTGGATTTAATTTAGAAGAAGCGTCAGCTCTTAAAGTTGCAGTTACTAAGTAACGATCTGCATAGTTATAATTTGCTCTACCAAAATATGATAGTAATGTACTTCTCCATTTATCGATAAATTCTGCATCGTTTCCTTCTTCTGCAGCTTCACTATCAAAACTGTAGTTATCGTTTTCGAAACTCTGATAAGAATATCCCAAAACAGCGTTCAAACTGTGGTCATCAAAATCATTATCATACGTTAAATAAGCATCGAAAAGTTTATTAGTAGAGTTATTCGTATAATTTGAGTACGAGCCATTCCAATCTAACTGAGAAGATGGCATATTTTCTGAAACTATCGTTCTACCATGACTATTTGTTCTATCTAGTCCAACGTTAACAGTCGCTGTGACATCTGGGAAAAAGTGTAGTTTATAGTCAACTTTTGCATTTCCTATAAAACGACGAACTTCAGCAGAATCATCTTTTTCGTTAATCAGTGCAATTGGGTTAACAGGAGCCAGGTTGTTTAAAGCATATCTATCTGCTTCCTCACTATATACTAACCATGAATTATAGTTACTAAATGGTGAGTTTGGATCATAAATAGGCTGTGTAGGATCGTAATCTACAGATGTTCCAATCGCATCACGGTTTGCGAAAGTATTTTCAGTATACATTCCACGTCCGTTAAGCTCAAATTTCAAATGACCATCCATAAAACTTGGCCTTAAGCTTACAGATCCTGTTGTTCTGGAAAAGTTATCACCAGATAAAATCCCATCCTGGTCTGTATATCCAACTGAAGCACGAGTTGGCATAAATCCACCAATGTTCCCGGTAGTACTTAAGTTGTGATCAAATCCTATTGCTTCAGAATAGATTTCTTCCTGCCAATTCATGTTAGCATCACCTAGTCTTTCGATAGCTGCTTCGTTCCCAACCTCGTTTACCAGTGCTCTAAACTCATCAGCATTCATTACATCTACATAATTTGTAGGTCTTGACACTGTTGTGTTACCAGAGTAGTTGAATTTAAATTCCTGTCCTTTACCTTTTTTAGTAGTAATTAAAACTACACCATTGGCAGCACGAGAACCATAGATCGCTGTAGAAGAAGCATCTTTTAGAACGGTCATGCTCTCGATATCATTTGGATTAATGAAATCTAACGGGTTTCTGGATCCACCAACATTGCTGTTATCTAATGGAATTCCATCTACTACGTAAAGAGGAGAACTATTTAAAGAAATAGATCCGATACCACGAATATTGATACTTTGTCCCTCACCAGGTGCTCCACCACCTGAAGTCACGGTAACACCGGCGATCTTACCAGTGATTAACTGTCCTGCAGTGTTTACCTGTCCCTGGTTAAAATCTTCGGTAGAAACCTGATTTACGGCACCTGTTGCATCTTTTTTACGAACGGTACCATATCCAACCACAACTACTTCATCTAAAGTAGCCTGATCTTCGTCTAACTGTACATCTATTGTTTGCTGTCCTGTGAATTCGACCTCTTTAGTAGAGAATCCTAAAAATGAAAAAGCGATGGTATCACCCACTACAAGGTTTTCGATAGTGTATAAACCATCAAAGTCTGTAATGGTTCCATTGCTGGTTCCTTTTACAATCACGTTTGCTCCAGGCACCGGCATTCCAGTTGCGGTTTCAGAAACCGTTCCGGAAACGGAATTTTGGGCAAAAAAGCTCATCGGCAGCATAAGCAGCAAAAACAATGTGCTTTTAATTAATGTTCTCATAAATTTCCCTATTGAATTTTACTTAGATTATAAACTTGATATTTTTACTTCCTGAGGTTAAAATTATACAATTTTTAAGTTCTTTTTTTGAGGATATCTCAATAAACCCTCACTACAACGTTGTAGTGTTGAAAACTTTTCTTTTTTAGGCGGTTAAATTGCTTAAATCGCAAATAGAAACATGATTTTAATGTATTTTTGAGGCTACAGAGAGCTCGAAAAAATGTAGATTGAATTTTATGAGGCCAAAACTTACTTTAAAGCAAATAGCGAAAGAATTAGATGTATCGATTTCGACGGTTTCAAAATCGTTGAGAGATAGTCCAGAGATTGGTGAAGATACTAGGCAAAAAGTTCAGGCTTTTGCAAAATTATACAATTATAAGCCTAATAATATTGCGCTAAGCCTTAAAAACAGAAAGACAAAAACTATAGGAGTCGTAATTCCAGAAATTGTACATCATTTTTTTACGACCGTTATTAGTGGGATAGAACATGTCGCTAATGAAAAAGGCTATAGTGTAATTGTATGTCTTTCAGATAACAGTTTTGATAAAGAAGTGCTGAATATGGAGATGCTTGCTAATGGTAGTATCGACGGATTCATACTTTCGGTTGCTAAAGAGACCATGCAAAAAGGCGATTATCATCATTTAATCGAAGTGGTTAATCAGGGAATGCCTTTGGTACTTTTTGATCGCTCTGTAGAAGAAGTTCCTTCAGATAAAGTGATCATTGATGATGTAAAAGGCGCTAAAAAAGCGGTTCAATGCCTAATCGATAAAGGAGCCCGTAATATTGGTATCATTTCGACAGTAGATTATATTAGTGTTGGGAAATTAAGAACCCAGGGCTATACTGAAGCACTTGTAGAAAATGGTTTTGAGGTAAATGAAAAAAATATCCTGAAAATCGAGAATATGGATCAGGTAGAGCAGGAAATTTCAGCTTTTGCTGAGTCTGGAGATTTTGATGCCCTCTTTGCGGTTAACGAACATTTTGCTGCGGCTGCCGTTCGAGCAGTTCGAGATAAAGGACAAAAAGTTCCTGATGATGTTCAGGTTATAGGCTTTACCGATGGAGAATTATCCAAACGTTTTATTCCTAGTCTAACAACCATCAGTCAGCACGGAAGCCGAATGGGCGAGGAGGCTGCACGCTTGCTTATAGAGAAATTAGAAAAGTCTCCAAATGAGGAAGAAAGCTACAAAACGATCATTGTGGAAACCGGTCTAATTGAGCGAGAATCTACAAAATAATAATTTTAATGGCGTAATTTTTAAATTATTAGCTATCTTTATCGCCAAATTAGTTAATTTATCAGAACTTATATTTTTACTTCCTACCTAAATTAAGTTTTGATAAGTCTTAGTGCTTATCGTAACCTTTTAAAATTACGATATGCAGAAACGCAAATTAAGTTTCTGGGAGATCTGGAATATGACATTCGGATTTCTCGGGATTCAAATGGGATTCGCATTACAAAATGCAAATGCCAGCCGTATCCTTCAGGTTTTTGGTGCAGAGGTCGAGCATCTCTCATGGTTTTGGATCGTCGCTCCTGTTACAGGTTTGATCGTCCAACCTATTATTGGTTATTATAGTGATCGTACCTGGACCAAATTGGGTAGACGCCGTCCCTTTTTTCTAACAGGTGGAATTTTAGCTGCCATTGGTTTGGTGTTAATGCCAAATGCCGACTTGTTTACTGCAATTATGCCGTCTTTATGGGTTGGTGCGGGGATGTTAATGATCATGGATGCTTCTTTTAATGTAGCCATGGAGCCATTTAGAGCTTTAGTAGCCGATAATCTTCCAAGCGATCAGCGAACATTAGGTTTTAGTATTCAAACGGTATTAATTGGGATAGGAGCGGTGGTTGGCTCTTGGTTACCTTATGTTTTAACCAATTGGTTTGGATTTTCGAATAGAGCTTCGGAAGGTGAAATACCTTTAAATCTTCTACTATCTTTTATCATTGGAGCTGTAGTTTTAATAGTAAGTATCTTAATTACAGTATTTACCACTAAAGAATATAGTCCTGAGGAATTAGAGCATTTTCACGCACAGGAAGATAAACCTGGTGACATTGTTCCAGATGAAGAGAAATCTAAGATCACTGATATTTTTACAGATTTTGTAAAAATGCCGCATACCATGCGCCAATTAAGCTGGGTGCAGTTTTTCTCCTGGTTTGGATTGTTCGGAATGTGGGTATTTGCTACTCCGGCCATTGCGCATCATATCTATGGATTACCACTCTCAGATTCTAGTAGTGAAACCTACCAGGATGCAGGGGATTGGGTTGGGATCCTATTTGGAGTTTATAATGCCGTTTCTGCTGTCTTCGCGTTTTTCTTACCGGTAATCGCTAAAAAAGTAGGCCGTAAAAAAACGCACATCATTTCATTACTTATTGGTGGAGCAGGTTTGCTTTCCATTTATGTAATGCCCGATGAAAACTGGGTGATCTTAAGTATGGTTGGTATTGGTGTTGCCTGGGCAAGTATCCTGGCGATGCCGTATGCTATTTTAGCCGGAGCGATACCACCTCGAAAAATGGGTGTTTATATGGGGATTTTCAACTTTTTTATTGTTGTGCCTCAAATAATCAATGCGTTAATAGGCGGGCCTATGGTAAAATACCTTTATGGCGGTGATCCTATTTATGCACTAATGATGAGTGGCGTGGCATTTATAATTGCGGCGATACTTACCCTAAGAATAGACGATGTAGACGAAGAAGTCTCATCTAATGCTACTAACTAAGAATTCAAGAAACATACTACTAAAATGAGTCAAAAAGCTATCATATTCGATCTTGATGGTGTAATCGTAGATACTGCAAAGTTTCATTTTTTAGCCTGGAAGAAACTGGCTAATGATCTGGGTTTCGATTTTACCAAAGAACAGAATGAAGAACTAAAAGGAGTGAGCCGGGTAGATTCGCTTAAAAAAATACTGAACTGGGGAAACAAAGAACTTTCAGAAGAGGAGTTTAATCGTCAAATGCAGCTTAAGAACGAGAATTACCTGTCTTATGTAAATGAGATGGATAAAGGAGAGGTGCTTCCGGGAGTACAAAAAGTACTGGATTATCTAGAAGAAAATAATATTCCGTATGCACTGGGATCTGCCAGTAAAAATGCACGTCATATTTTAGAGAAAATCGATTTAAAAGATGGTTTTTCTGCGATTGTAGATGGTACAGATGTTAGCAAGGCAAAACCAGATCCCGAAGTTTTCTTGATTGCTGCTGAAAAACTAAATGTGGCTCCGCAAAAATGTATCGTTTTTGAAGATTCGGTTGCCGGAGTACAGGCAGCGAACAAAGGTGAAATGACAAGCATTGGAATTGGTGAAGAAAAAACACTTCACGAAGCCGATTATATCTTCAATGATTTTACAGAGATCTCGATCGAATTTTTAAAAAATCTACTCCAAAAATAAATAATATCAGCAATGAATCAGGATTATATTAAACCAGATGCATGGTCCATTATAGAAGAAGGTTTTGATGCCGCGCGCGTAGAATCTTCAGAAAGTTTATTCAGTATTGGTAACGGTGCTATGGGGCAACGTGCCAATTTTGAAGAGCAATATTCTGGCGATACTTTTCAGGGGAATTATATCGCCGGTGTTTTTTACCCCGATAAAACAAAAGTGGGATGGTGGAAAAACGGCTACCCTGAATATTTCGCTAAAGTTTTAAATGCGCCCAATTGGATAGGAATAAATGTTTCTATAAACGAAGAAGCTTTAGATCTTAATACTTGTAAAGAGGTTAAAGATTTTGTGCGTGAACTAAATATGAAAGAAGGCTATCACCAAAGAAGTTTTGTTGCGGTGATGCCAAACGGTCTTGAAGTAAAAGTTACAGCAACCCGTTTTCTTTCTATTGTCGACGACGAGTTAGGTGCTATAAATTACGAAGTTGAGGTTCTTAACGCAGATGCTGTGGTAAAATTCACTCCGTATCTGGATGGAGGGATCACCAATCGCGACGCTAACTGGGAAGAGCGTTTTTGGGAAACTTTAGCCGTTAAAGCTGAAAATGAGCAGGCTTTTGTGGTTTCTAAAACCTTAAAAACCGAATATCATGTAGGCACTTATATGCAATCTGAAATCACTTTGAATGGTGAAAAACTTCAGGTTGAAGGTGAAGTAGAAAAAGCCGAAGATCAGGTAAGTATTTCGTATTCAGTTAAAGTAAATAAAGGAGAAAAAATTGCGCTTCAAAAATATGCCGGTTATGTAACCGATATGAATCACAGCCAGGATTTGCTAATTGGAGCTGCAAAAAATGTGCTTCAAAAAGCTATAAAATCTGGTTTTGCAGCATTGCTTCAGGAGCAAAAAGAAGCCTGGGCGAAGATCTGGGAAATGGCAGATATCACGATCGATGGTGATGTAAAAGCACAACAGGGAATTCGTTTCAATATTTTTCAGCTAAATCAAACGTATTTAGGGAAAGACGAGCGATTAAATATTGGTCCAAAAGGATTTACAGGCGAGAAATATGGCGGTAGTACCTATTGGGATACCGAGGCGTATTGTATTCCGTTTTATATGGCGACCAAAGATCAGCAGGTAGCTAGAAATCTATTAACCTATCGTTACAACCATTTAGAAAAAGCGAAAGAAAATGCACAAAAATTAGGATTCACTAATGGAGCAGCGCTTTATCCAATGGTAACCATGAATGGCGAAGAAAGTCACAACGAGTGGGAGATCACTTTTGAAGAAATTCACCGTAATGGTGCGATGGTTTTCGCGATCTACAATTACGTTCGTTTTACCGGAGATTACAGTTATGTGCCAGAAATGGGCTTAGAAGTAATGATCGCGATTGCTAGATTCTGGCAACAGCGAGCAAACTTCAGTAAAAACAAGAATAAATATGTGATCCTTGGTGTAACCGGGCCAAACGAATACGAAAACAACGTAAATAACAACTGGTACACTAACTATTTGGCAAAATGGTGTATCGAATATTGTATCGAAAATATCGAGAAAATTAAAGCTGAATTTGCTGAAGATCATTCTCGAATTATGGCTAAAACCAGTTTAGATGCTGAAGAAATTGCTAAATGGAAAGACGTAGCTGAAAATATGTATTTCCCATATTCTGAAGAATTGGGTGTTTATCTTCAGCAGGATGGTTTCTTGGATAAAGAGATCGAGCCGGTGAGTACGCTTACCAAAAAACAGCGTCCAATTAACCAAAATTGGAGTTGGGATCGCATTCTTAGAAGTTGTTATATCAAACAGGCAGATGTGCTTCAGGGATTCTATTTCTTTGAAGATCATTTTTCCGAAGAAAATTTAGAAAAACATTTCGATTTCTACGAGCCAATTACTGTTCACGAATCTTCGCTGTCGCCTTGTGTACACAGCATTCAGGCTGCGAAATTGGGTAGAATGGAGCAGGCCTATACTTTTTACTTAAGAACTTCTCGATTAGATCTAGACGATTATAATCACGAGGTAAAAGAAGGTTGTCACATTACCAGTATGGCGGGAACCTGGATGAGTATTGTAGAAGGTTTTGGCGGAATGCGTGTGGTAGACGAAAAATTGTCTTTTACGCCACAATTGCCGGAGCAATGGAACAGTTTCAGTTTTAAAGTGAATTTTAGAAACCAGATCCTAAAGATCAATATTGGTAAAAATGAGACTACATTTTCTGTAGATGGAAACGAGCCAATGACCGTATTGTTAAACGGAGAAGCGATTGAGGTGCAAAACACCATAAAAAGCTAAACACGCCTTTAAAGGCATTTTAAAATTTTTCGAAGATGAAAAAAATAATAACAGTAATTACAATTTGTTTTTCTTTTCTAGGATTACAGGCACAGGAGTTAAAATCTCCTAATGGCGACCTGGAAATGAAATTCAGTTTACAAGAAAACGGAACTCCGGCGTATCAATTATTTTACAAAGGAGAAGAAGTGATAAAAACCAGCACGCTTGGTTTAGAACTTAAGGACGATGAAACTTCGTTGATGAGCGGATTCGAAATTTCTGACTCAAAAACTTCAAATTTCGATGAAACCTGGACGCCGGTTTGGGGAGAAACAGCTGAAATTAGAAATCATTACAACGAATTAGCGATCACGTTAGAGCAAACTTCAGCAGAAAGACGAATGATCATTCGTTTTCGTATGTTCAATGATGGTTTAGGTTTTAGATATGAATTTCCGCAGCAAAAAAATCTAGTGTATTTCGTAATTAAAGAAGAACACACACAGTTTGCCATGACGGGAGACCATACGGCGTATTGGTTACCGGGAGATTACGATTCTCAGGAATATGATTACACAACGTCTAAGCTTTCAGAAATTAGTAGCAAATTCGACGAAGCCTGGGTTGGGAATGCTTCACAGACGCAATTCTCAAAGTCGGCCGTGCAAACTTCTTTAATGATGAAAACTGAAGACGGAATTTACATCAATCTTCACGAAGCAGCTTTAAAAGAATATTCGTTAATGAACCTGAATTTGGATGAAAAAAACCTTGTTTTTGAATCCTGGTTAACCCCCGATGCGTTAGGAAATAAAGGATATCTTCAGGCGCCTGCGATTTCACCGTGGAGAACGATCATGGTAAGTGATGATGCTACAGATATTTTAGCATCTAACATCACGCTAAATCTTAACGAACCTAATAAGATCGAAGATACTTCGTGGATAAAACCGATGAAATATGTTGGCGTTTGGTGGGAAATGATCACCGGGAAAAGTACCTGGAATTATACTGATGAATATCCATCTGTTAAATTAGGGGAAACCGATTTTGAAAATGCTGAGCCAAATAGAAAGCATGGCGCTACAACCGAGCATGTAAAAGAATATATCGATTTTGCTGCTGAAAATGGTTTTGATGGTATTTTAGTTGAAGGATGGAACGTTGGATGGGAAGATTGGATAGGAAACTCTAAAGATTTTGTTTTCGATTTTGTAACACCTTATCCAGATTTTGATGTTGAAGGAATCCAGGAATATGCAGAAGCTAAAGGAGTGCAAATGATCATGCATCACGAAACTTCTTCAGCAATTCGTAATTACGAGCGTCATTTAGACACCGCTTATCAGTTTATGAATAAATATGGTTATCCTGCCGTAAAGAGTGGATATGTTGGTGATATTATTCCGCGTGGCGAACATCATTACGGGCAGTGGGCAATCAATCACTTTTTATATGCAGTGAAAAAAGCAGCCGACTATAATATTATGGTAAATGCGCACGAAGCGGTTAGACCAACAGGATTACGTAGAACATGGCCAAACTTAATAGGTAATGAATCTGCCAGAGGAACCGAATTCCAGGCATTTGGTGGATCAAAACCAAATCACGTGACCATTTTACCGTTTACACGTTTAATTGGTGGGCCAATGGATTACACTCCGGGAATTTTCGAAATGAATATCAGTAAGATCAATCCAGACAATAACTCTCACGTAAATTCTACTTTAGCAAATCAGTTAGCACTTTATGTAACAATGTACAGTCCGTTACAAATGGCAGCCGATCTTCCTGAAAATTACAAGCGTTTTCCAGATGCTTTTCAGTTTATCAAAGATGTGGCTTTAGATTGGGATCAAAGTAAGTATATCGAAGCAGAACCGGGAGAATACATCACCGTTGCTCGTAAAGCTAAAGGAACTGAAAACTGGTTTGTAGGAAATGTAAATGGTACAACGCCAAGAACTTCAAAAATTAAGCTTGATTTCTTAGAAGATGGGAAAAAGTATGAAGCAACAATTTATGCAGATGCAAAAGACGCTCATTACAAAACCAATCCGCAGGCTTATAAGATCACCAAGAAAACCGTAACGAGCAAGTCGACTTTAAAACTGACTTCAGCTCCAGGTGGTGGTTATGCGATAAGTATTTTTGAGAAGGAATAACTAGAAGTTAGGTTTTAGAAGTGAGATGTAAGAAATATCTAGTAGTCATCCCGGACTTGATCCGGGATCTCATTTAGAATAATCTGGATGAGATTCTGATTCAAGCCCGCCTGCCGGACGGAAAGGTTCAGAATGACAGTAATACTTGCTGTCACTTCAATTGACTTTATTGAAGCGAAAGCGTAAATAAAATAGTATCGAGAAATCTTATTTAACCCAAAATTAAAGGCTGATAGCTGGTAGCTAAAAGCTGTGAGCTGAAAACTGAAAACAAAAAATGAAAACGAAATTATACCACCTTGTGTTACTCCTGTTATGTTTTACAGGAGTAGCGCAAGCTCAAATCGATAAAATGGAACCGCCTTTTTGGTGGAGTGATATGAATCTGGAAGAACTTCAGATCATGTTCTACGGAGAGAATATCGGGACTTACGAGGTTTCTTCAGAAGATGAGGTGATTATCAACAATATTAGAAAAACTGAGAATCCAAATTATGTGTTTGTGACCATCAATTCTGGAGATCTTGCTGCAGGAGATTACCAATTTACCTTCAGTAAAAAAGGTAAAAGAAATATTACCAAAACTTTCGAATTAAAGCAAAGAGAAGAAGGTTCAGCATTAAGAGAAGGATTCGATGCTAGTGATGCGATCTATTTAATTATGCCAGATCGTTTTGCTAATGGAAATCCAGATAATGATTCTTCAGCAGAAATGCAGGAAAAAGCCGATCGTTCTAAGCAAGGTGGCCGTCATGGTGGAGACTTACAAGGTGTGATCGATAATCTGGATTATTTAGATGATCTTGGAATTACCGCACTTTGGAGCACACCTTTACTGGCAGATGATGATGCCGGATATTCTTATCATACTTACGCGCAAAGTGATGTTTATAAGATCGATCCTCGTTACGGAACCAACGAAGATTACAAGCGTTTAGCTGATGAACTTCATAAAAAAGATATGAAGTTAATTATGGATTATGTGACGAATCACTGGGGAAGCGAGCATTGGATGATCAAAGATCTGCCAACTTACGATTGGATTCACCAATTTCCGGGTTACGCTAATTCTAATTATAGAATGACTACGCAGTACGATCCGCATACATCTCAACACGATTTTAAATATTGTGTGGATGGTTGGTTTACGGGTACGATGCCAGATTTAAACCAGAGTAATCCTTTGGTGTTAAATTATTTGATTCAGAATGCAATTTGGTGGATCGAATATTCTGGTTTGGATGGTTTTCGTGTAGATACGTATTCTTATAATGATAAAGAAGGCATCGCAAAATGGACAAAAGCGATCATGGACGAATATCCATATTTTAATATCGTTGGGGAAGTTTGGATGCATGACCAGGCGCAGATAAGTTATTGGCAGAAAGATAGTCCTATTGGTGCGATTCAGGATTACAATTCTAATTTACCATCGGTAATGGATTTTACGTTGCACGATGCGATGACGTCGATGTTTAACGAGCCAGATGCCAGCTGGGATCGCGGAATGATTAAAGCGTACGAGAATTTTGTGAATGACTTTTTGTATGCCGATACCGATAATTTAATGGTTTTTATGGGAAATCATGATACTGGTAGATTTAATGAAATTTATGATGGCGATTTCCAGAAATACAAAATGGCAATGACGATGATCGCCAGCGTTCGTGGTACTCCACAGTTGTATTACGGTGACGAAATTGGTATGCGTGGTGATAAAGGTAAAGGTGATGGCGCGATTAGACAGGATTTTCCTGGCGGTTGGGAAGGAGACGAACAGTCTGCTTTTACTGCGGAAGGAAGAACGGAGACACAGTCACAATATTTCGATCTGACTTCAAAATTATTGAATTTCAGAAAAGAAAATGAAGTGCTGCAATTTGGGAAAATGCTTCAGTTTTTACCTGAAAATAATGTGTATGTATATTTTAGATACAATGATGAAAACCGTGTAATGGTGGTGATCAATAACAATGCTGAAGACCAAACATTGGATCTGAAAAAGTATGCTGAAGGAATCCAAAATTCGACATCTGGGAAGGAAATTATTTCCGGAGAAACTATTCAGTTAGACGAGAGTTTAAGTATTAAGGCTCAGGATGCCATGTTAATTCAACTTCAATAAAAATGAACAGATTTATAATAGCGGCGCTTGCAGTTTCGATGCTTGCTGCCTGTAAAAATGAAGCTTTAGAAGATTCGGTTAAAAATGAAGACGAAAAAGCTCAAAACTTAGCTCCTATAAATGATAGTATTTTAGGACAATCGGTAATTTATGAAGCTAATATTCGCCAATATTCTCCTGAAGGTACTTTTAATGAGTTTACGAAAGATATTTCGCAGTTAAAAGAACTGGGCGTGAAAGTGATCTGGCTAATGCCGGTATATCCAATATCTTCAGTAAAAAGAAAAGCTGCAGATGGTCGTTTTGCAGAAGAAATAGAGGATGCTAAGGAACGCGAAAAGATTTTAGGTAGTTATTATGCAATTTCAGATTATACAGGGATTAATCCTGAATTTGGAACGCTGGAAGATTTTCAGGAATTAGTGAAAACAGCGCACGATAATGATATCTATGTAATCTTAGATTGGGTAGCAAACCATACCGGTTGGGATCATGTTTGGATTGATGAACATCCTGAATTCTATACGAAAAATGAAGCAGGGGAAATTATAGATCCTATAAATCCGGATACCGGCGAAAGTTGGGGATGGACAGATGTAGCCGATCTTAATTATGATAACAAAGAGTTATGGACAGAAATGCGCAAGGAAATGCGTTATTGGGTTGAAGAGCAAAATATCGACGGATTTAGATGTGATGTAGCTGGTGAGGTGCCAACCGAGTTCTGGGAATCTGCAGTAAAGGAAATCAAACAGGTGAAACCAATCTTTATGCTGGCAGAATCTGAAGATAAAGATCTTTTCGAGGAAGCTTTTGATATGGGTTATAACTGGGAAGGTCATCATATTTTAAATGCTATTGCACAGGGCGAGAAAAACGCTAAAGATTTAAGTGATTATTTAAAGAAGATCGATACTACATATCAGAAAGATGATTACCTGATGAATTTTGTGACCAATCACGACGAGAATAGCTGGAGTGGATCTGTAAATGAACGAATGGGAGATGCGGCAGAAGTAATGACGGCACTTACCTTTACAATGCCGGGAATGCCGTTAATTTATAGCGGGCAGGAATACGATATGCAAAAGCGTTTGCGATTTTTTGAGAAAGACACCATTCCGCATCAAAAAAATAAATTCTGGCCAATTTTATCGAAACTTGGCTCATTAAAGAATAGTAGTATAGCGCTAGATGGATCGAAAACTTCAGCGAATTACACTGAAATTGAAAATTCTAAAGAAAATGCTATATTTAGCTTTAAAAGAACGCAAGGCGATGATAAAGTGATCTTTATAGGAAACTTAACAGATCAGGAAAAAAGCTTTACGATCGATCTTAATGGGGAGTTTATTGATTATATGAACAACGAAAAAGTTTTCGTAATTGAAGAAAATCAAAAATTTCAATTTTCTCCATGGGAATATAAAATTTTAATAATTCAGTAATAAAATTCACAAAATGATAAAAACAGCCCCTATTTGGGGCTGTTTTTATTAGTTATCAACCGAAATCGATTTAGTTTAAACACAAATTAGGTTATATTTAAGATTTAAAATAGATTTGAGGTGATGGCAAATACAATAAGAAAAATTGGTGTCTTAACGTCTGGAGGAGATGCTCCAGGAATGAACGCCGCAATTCGCGCGGTGGTTAGGGCTTGTTCTTTTTATAATGTTGACTGTGTAGGGGTTTATAGAGGCTATCAAGGTTTAATGGAAGGCGACTTCGAAGAACTAAATGCCAGATCTGTACGTAACATTATTAATAAAGGAGGTACTTTCCTTAAGTCTGCTCGTTCTATGGAGTTTAAAACCGTAGAAGGTCGTAAAAGAGCTTACGAACAATTAACAAAAAATAACATCGACGCTTTGGTTGTTATAGGTGGAGATGGTACTTTTACGGGTGGCGTTTATTTTAGTCAGGAATTTGATCTTCCAATAGTTGGAATTCCTGCTACGATCGACAACGATATTAGCGGTACAGATTTTACTTTAGGGTACGATACTGCACTTAATACAGTTGTAGATGCCATTGATAAAATTAGAGATACTGCCAGTTCTCATAATCGATTGTTCTTTATCGAAGTTATGGGAAGAGATGCGGGAGACATTGCTCTTAATAGCGGAATAGGAGCAGGAGCCGAGGAAATTCTAATACCCGAAGAGGATGAAGGTGTAGAGCGAATGTTAGAATCCTTACGTAAGAGTAAAATGTCTGGCAAACTTTCCAGCATCATAGTAGTAGCCGAAGGAGAAAAAAGCGGAAAAAATATATTTCAGCTTGCTGAATATGTAGAGGAGCATTTAGAAGATTACGACATACGAGTATCAGTTCTTGGACATATTCAAAGAGGAGGGCGACCAAGTTGTTTCGATCGCGTTCTTGCAAGTAAATTAGGAGTAGGAGCTGTAGAAGCTTTATTAGACGGTGATTCTAAAGTAATGATTGGTTTAAATCATCAACACGTAGTTCGCGTTCCGCTAACCGTAGCCATAAATGGTGAGGCAAAATATGATAAAGAATTAAGAAGGGTGGCAGACATCACTTCAGTTTAAATTTTAAAAATAGAAAAATGAGTACAAAAATTGGAATTAACGGTTTTGGCCGAATTGGGCGTATAGCCTTTAGAATAGCTGCACAAAGTGAAAAAGTAGAAGTTGTTGCTATCAACGATTTACTTGATGTAGATCATCTAGCTTACCTTCTAAAATATGATTCTGTACACGGTAAATTTGATGGTTCTGTTGAAGTTAAAGACGGAAACCTTGTTGTGGACGGGAAAACAATTAGAGTAACTGCTGAAAAAAATCCTGCAGATCTTAAGTGGAAAGATATTGAAGCTGAAGTTGTATTAGATTGTACAGGAATCTTTACAGATTTAGATAACGCTAAAGCTCACCTTGAAGCTGGCGCTAGAAAAGTTGTAATTTCTGCACCTTCTAAAACTGCTCCAATGTTCGTAATGGGTGTTAACCACCACGAAGTAACTGCAGATCAGGATATCGTTTCTAACGCTTCTTGTACTACTAACTGTCTTGCTCCACTTGCAAAAGTGATCGATGATGAGTTTGGTCTTGTTGAAGGTTTAATGACTACAGTTCACGCTTCTACATCTACTCAGTTTACAGTAGATTCTCCATCTAAGAAAAACTTTAGATTAGGAAGAAGTGCGATCGCTAACATTATCCCAAGTTCTACAGGAGCTGCTGTAGCTGTAACTAAAGTAATTCCTTCACTTAAAGGAAAACTAACTGGTATGGCATTTAGAGTTCCTACCACTGATGTTTCCGTTGTGGATCTTACTGTAAAAACAGAAAAAGCTGCTTCTTACGACGATATCAAAGCTGCTTTCAAGAAAGCTGCTGGTGGAGATTACAAAGGAGTAATTTCTTATACAGATGATGCTGTTGTTAGTCAGGATTACGTTTCTGATGCTCATACTTGTAACTTTGATGCTGAAGCTGGTATCGCTCTTAACGATAACTTCTTCAAATTAATCGCATGGTATGATAACGAATATGGTTATTCATCTAAACTTGTAGATTTAGCTGCACACGTAGCTTCTTTATAATAAATTCATATAAGCCTGAAAGATTGTGCGGTAATTCAGATTTTTTGAATTTGCATGGTTTTTCAGGCTTTTTTATCTCTAATCAATACTAAATAGCAAATGATACTAATAGCAGATGGTGGCTCTACAAAGTGCGACTGGATATTAATGGATTCCACCGGTGAAAAGATTTTTAAGACAAGAACTAAAGGATTAAACCCGGCTGTATTTCCAGAAATAGTATTGGAACAACGTATAGAAGAAAATCCAGATCTTAGAGAAGTAAAGGATAAGGTAGAAAGAGTTCATTTTTTTGGAGCAGGTTGTGGTACAGATAAACCTAGCAATTTGCTGGCTGGGATTATCGCTAACTTTTTCACCAATGCAGATGATGTAATGGTTAAAGAAGATATGGTTGCTGCTGTTTATGCTGCCACTACAGAGCCCGGAATCGTATGTATTCTTGGTACTGGATCTAATTCGTGCTATTTTGATGGAGAAAATATTCACCAGGCGGTAGCTTCTTTAGGATACATTTTGATGGATGAAGCTAGTGGAAATTACTTCGGAAAGAGATTGATTCGTGATTACTACTATAAAAGAATGCCTCCGGAACTTGCTGTTAAATTTGAAGAGAAATTTGATGTTAGCAGTGACGAAATAAAAAAGAATATCTACCAAAAAGACAATCCAAATACATATTTAGCTTCTTTTGCAGAATTCATTTTTGCTAACGAGCGTAATGGATATTTCTATAAGTTGGTTCACGAAGGATTAACAGATTTTGTACATTCTCGTGTACTTTGTTATCCAGAATGTCGTACCACTCCGGTTCACTTTATCGGAACGATTGCTTACTTTAGTGAAGATATTATTAAAGCAGTCCTACAGCCTTACGGTATAGAAGTAGGAAATATTGTTAGACGTCCTATTGATGCTTTAGTAGATCACTATCGTAAAAATGTGTTAACTGTTTAAAATACAGTTAATTAAAATATTTTATTTACTACATTTAGAGAAAACGTCTTTAAATGCTGGTAAAAGTTTATGGTAGCGCTGTCTTTGGAGTAGAAGCAACGACCATCGCGGTCGAGGTAAATATCGACAAAGGAATTGGTTATCATTTAGTAGGTCTGCCAGACAATGCGGTTAAGGAAAGTAGTTTTAGAATTGCCGCAGCACTTCAGAATAACGGATACAAATTTCCGGGAAAAAAGATTATTGTAAATATGGCTCCGGCCGATCTTCGCAAAGAAGGATCGGCTTACGACCTTACTTTCGCTATCGGTATTTTGGCCGCTTCTGGCCAGATCAAAGCCGAAAATATTTCAGAATATATCATAATGGGAGAATTATCCCTTGATGGAAGTTTACAACCCATCAAGGGAGCACTTCCTATTTCCATTAAAGCAAGGCAGGAAGGATTTAAGTATTTTATCTTACCCGAGCAAAATGCTAAGGAAGCGGCTATAGTTTCAGATGTAAAAGTCTTTGGCGTAAAGAATATCAAAGATGTTTGCGAGCATTTTGATAAGGATATTGAACTTCCTGAAACCATTGTAAATACCAGGGAAGAATTTTATAATCACTTAAATCATCCAGAGCATGATTTTGCAGATGTTAAAGGGCAGGAGTCTATAAAACGCTGCATGGAAATTGCTGCTGCCGGTGGGCATAACATTATTCTTATTGGTCCTCCCGGTGCCGGTAAAACGATGCTCGCTAAAAGATTACCCAGTATTTTGCCTCCCATGACCTTGCATGAAGCACTGGAAACTACAAAAATTCATAGCGTAGTTGGAAAAGTAAAAGATCACGGACTCATGGCGCAGCGCCCGTTTCGTAGTCCGCATCATACGATTTCCGATGTGAAAGTATTAAAGTAGGTGGTGGTGTTACAGTTGCATTAACTTCTTGACCTTCTGTACGGTACCGTTAGATTTAGATGTTAACTTCATAGTGTTACGGATTGATTGGCCCTTTTTCAAGTGCTTTAGTACATCTTTATGTTTAGCTAAAAATTGTTGAGGTGTTTCAGTTGTCCCCTCATTTCGCCCCAATTTTCCACCATCACGAATGTATTTGGCCCTCCCACTATTTAACCGTTCTTGTGTTTGCTTTAATTCCAGAGCTGCGAAGCTCGCACCGATTGAAAGCATTGTTTGGGTCATAATATTTGGAGTCCCATCGGAATTTAATGTAGATAAGCCATGATTATCAATTATAATATTAATGCCTTTTTCATTGGTCACCTCAACAAATTGGAGGAAATCAATAACCTTTCGGCTAATACGGCTTATTTCACTAACGATTATATGTTGTACGTTTAGTTCCTTAACTAAATCAAGTATTTTCTGATTATGGTCTTGATTTTTGGTTCCGCTATGGTAATAACTGTAGACCTCAGCAACATTGTACTGATTCCCGTATTTGGTTGTGAGTTCTTCAATTTGACGGTTCACATCCTGTTTTTTTTCATTGGTTGAACATCTGGCAATAATTAAAGAAGTTTCCATAAATAGATTTTTGTTATCGTTAGATAATCAAATATAGTTTTTATCTATGATATAACAAAATAATTCTTTGATAAAAAATGATTCAAATACTGTATTAAAAAATGTTTGGATATGGACTTTTTTTGATACACTGGAATTACTACATTAGACCGGACACTAAGTTGAGAGAATATTTTTGCTAGTTATTACCTTAGCAATTATGAGAAGAAAATCTAAACATTACACCTTAGAATTTAAACAAAAAGCAGTCGAGTTAAGTTATGCTAAAGGCAATGTAAAACAAGTATGTGAAGACTTGGATATATTTCCATCTGTACTTTACCGTTGGCGTAGAGAGTTAAAAGATTACGGTAACAACAGTTTCCCTGGCCGTGGTAATCCTAAAATGACCGATGAAGAAAAAGAGATAGCCCGATTAAAAAAGGCATTAAAAGAAGCCGAGTTAGAACGAGACATCTTAAAAAAGGCCATCAGCATCTTCTCCGCGAGCGACAAGAAAAATACAGGTTTATAAAACAACACCTTATGAGATTTCCTGTCGAGACGATGTGTAAAATATTGAAAGTAAGCAAAAGTGGCTATTACCATTGGTTACAATCGGGACCAAGTAAATTATGGTTAGAAAATCAAAAGGTAACTGGGCTTATTAAATCTATATTTAAAGATAGCTTTCAAAGCTATGGTTCACCTAGAATAAAAACAGAACTAGAGACATTAGGCTATAAAATATCAAAGCCTAGAGTTGCACGTATTATGAGTGCTAATTATTTGTTTGCAAAACGAAAACGTAAGTTTAAAGCAACCACATATAGTCAACATAATTACCCCATAGCTCCTAATTTATTAAACCAAAACTTTGAAGTAAGCCGACAGGATCAAGTTTGGGTAAGCGATATAACCTATATCAAAACCAAACAGGGCTGGTTATACCTTACTGTCATTATTGATTTGTTTAACCGCAAAGTTGTTGGATGGGCTCTAAGCGATAATCTAAGTACAGAAGACACTATTATTAAGGCTTGGCATATGGCTATAAAGAAAACTACTTTAACCCAGTCTTTAATTTTTCATTCCGACCGAGGTATACAATATGCCAGCCATAAGTTTACCTCATTAATTAAAAGTTACAATGGCTTAGTAAACCAATCTATGAGCAGAAAAGGTAATTGCTGGGATAATGCCATTGCTGAATCGTTCTTTAAATCATTAAAGGTAGAATGGGTTTATAGGCACAATTATAAGTTGAGATCTGAAGCGGAGTTATCCATCTTTGGATGGATAGAAACTTGGTATAATAATAGAAGAAGACATTCCTTTTTAGGAAATAGAACTATAAGAGAATTTGAATTAGACATGTATAACCTTAAACTAGCAGCGTAGTCATTCAACTATTTGTCCAGTTTTTTGTTGCAAGTCCACACTTTCTTTTTTGATTCATTAGGATTGCTTTCCGAGGATGTGATCCTGCGGATCACATCTAAATAAATTTTATTAAACATTTCCCTCGTCTTTACGACCACACCCACTTATTTCCTCTTGGTAGCCCCTATAAAACGAGAAAACCCCACAATACATCATATTTGCATCGTAGGGTTTTACCCGTCATATACGGCCCGTAAAGGGACCGTAAAAGGCTTTAAAAGTCTACTTTAGAACCTAATCTTCTCATTATGGGTGGGCATTCAATCCTTCCGCAGTAGAAAGTAAGGCTAATAGGTTATTTTCATAGAGGTACCACCATTCCCTCATCAGTGATTCATTGGAACAATCGGCATTTTCTTCATATTCCATTAGAACATAATTAATTAATAATTGTTTCGTTCCTGGGTTTTGGTCCAGGTTAAAATTGCTCATTTATAAATTCTTTCATAGCTATTTAGTTTTCAGCATGTAATCTATTACATTTATTACGTTATTAATTTCTGCTACCTCCAAACGATATTCATGGGCAGGTAGATATCGGTTAATTATGGTGTTGATGGTATTTTTAATTTCTTTAGGCTTCATGTCACTCACCATATGAACATGATTAACACCTTTTTGAGTTTGTTCAACGACCCATAGAAATCTACCTTCAGGAAGGTGATACTGTACTTCACCTATCAAACTGTAATGGTAATCCTTATCAAAGGAATCTTTAGTTATCCAGGTAATAAAGCTTTTCCAATCTTGGTTATACAATGTACTTTTCTTGGTCTTGTATTTTGGTAAGAAGAGGTAAACTATACTTCTTTCAATGAACCATTTGTTATTCAACATATACATTTTCGATGGTATATTCTTGAATTTCTTTTTTATTTGTTTTACCCGTGACCTCATAGTTCTTTTACAAATACCTACCATCTCCATTACTTGTGTAGTAGTATAGTACTTTGTGTTTTTTAATGTACCATAGTGTCTTTCAATTTGTGATTCATAATTAAGTTTTACATTCATTTTAAATTCATTTATACTTCTATTATTATACAACAGCAGGACAAGCAAAATTAAAATCTGCCCAGCTTGTTAATATAATTATCGAGTAAAAAGGAAAATTGTAAAGCTTATGCATCATTTTTTTTTAAATAAAAAATAAGTGGCTTATGTTGAGGTGGTTACAACAAAAAAAAATCAAAAAAAAATATATGATTGTCTGGGAAAACAAGTTTTTTGTCTGATTTGAATTTGCACCCCTTTAAAAACTTAGAGGATTATCTAATGGTAATTTTTTTTACGTAGTCGGATACGCTTGAGAAGGGGTTTCAAAAAAAAGTCTTATATAAGCGAGGATACGGTGCAAAACCTTTAACTATAAATTAATGACATTAAAACGAATCCCAGGTAGGTCTATTTGCCAGGGGGGTAGTTTATAAAGAAGGGTAGGAGAAACTAATGGTAGTAATCGATATCCATTAAAATTATTTCTGTGAATTGAATTTTACGATTCTATCCCACAGTATTTCCCCTTTATCATTACAGTATTCGATACTGAACTCTCTGGTAAATTTGTTTACCATATGGGAGTAGGATGCAAGGAATTCATCATTTTTTTCTTTAGCCTTATGACCCAATGGTTCAATGATATCCACATATAAGGTCGGGTCCCCAGATATAAACTCCCAGAACCGCTGTCCACAATATTTATAGTAAGTTCCTTTATCTGGGTTATTATCTTGACCATAACAACAGCCATTAACAGCTACTATATGAATCTCAGAACCACTGGTTCTAATGGTCCTTGCTGCTGTATTAAAATCCAGAACCATTTTTTTTATCTGGCTACTATTTCCCCAATTGGGTCCTGATTTTATATTAACGATATATCTTATATTATCTTTATCAAATTCTAAATCGATATTAGGTATACCAGATTTTCTTCCACCATATACCTTATTATTAATAAAGATAGCAAGACCTTCCAACCAATCACCAAAAATAGTTTCTTCATTACTTGAAATATGAGCATCCATAATACCACGGATAATTTCCTCACTTGTTAATACGTGTTTTGCTTTAAAGAGGTAGGGATTCTTTCGCTTTAGAACTTTAGATAGTTTGAGGTTATCCAGGCGAGAAATTCGTTTACTGTGGAAAATCCCGATATTGTCTTCAACGTACTTTGATACTTCCGTTAAGTTCAGCTTTTCCATTTTTAAGAGGTTGAGGTTTTAAGTTCTTTGTAGTTTTAATTTTTTTTGCTTTAATCGCTTTGGATTCTTTCTTTTTTACCTTTTTTTCTTCTGTTGTCGGGGGTATAGCTTTGGTATCGGCTTTCTTTGCCCTGGATTTCTTTTTTGTAATGAGTTCCGATGGAAATTGCTCACACACCATATCATAGTACTCCTCCATTATCTCAATTCCAATTGTATTCCTGTTCATCCTATGAGCAACAGAATTTGTAGTTCCTGAACCCATGAATGGGTCCAATACAACATCACCTTCCTGGGAAAAGAGTTTAATGAACCATTCGGGCAATTCTTCAGGAAAGGCTGCACTATGATTTTTGTTATTACATTCGGTAGCCAAGTGTAAGACATTGGACGGGTAGGCCATTTCTCTATTAACCCAGTTGCTTATATTCTTACCAAACCCACTACCAACTTTAGAGTTATCTCTTCTTTTATCTGTGTCACTAAGATTTTTTAACCTGGACTTCGCCCAATCACCCATAGGCACCATTACCTCTTCTTGATACATGTTGAACTTTTTCTTCTTGTTAAATTGAAGTAAACGCTCCCAACTATCTCTAAATCGATTAGGCCATTTGCCAGGAAAAGAATTTTTTTTATGCCATATAAATTCTTCGGTCCATAACCAACCTTGCTTCCGCATTTCAAGTATTAATTCCAGTACATAGGTGCTTCGTTCACCTTTATCTACTTTTTCCTTAATGTTTAGCACAAAGGTGCCATCGGGCTTTAAAACTCTAAATAGTTCCTTTGAAATAGGTTTGAACCATTTGACGTATTCTTTAACAGGAATTCCTCCATAGGTAGTTTTTCTTTGGTCGGCATAAGGAGGTGAGGTAAATATTAAATCCACTGAATTGTCAGGAAGTTTTTTAAGCATCTTCTTACTATCTCCTAAGTACAATTCAATATTATAAGCCATAGAATCTCTGATTATTGGTTTTCAAATCTAAACAATTTGGGTCGTTTTACCGCAACAAAAAGTTGGTTATTTGTTATTCCCCTGGGGTTAATCTAATTATAAAAGTAATGGTCAAGCCGTTGGAATGGTTAATACATTTTCTTCTCGGATGTTTATATACTCTGTTTCTAAGAACCCTAAATTTTCCTTTATAATATGAAGTTCTTCCTGGATTTGGTGTATCGGTGTTTTAAGGATGTTTTTGTGATATCTCTTAGCTTCATTTCTTCCAGGCATGGGTTGGTATCCAAATTCCTTTAAAGGCTTCCTAATGCCTTTTGTATTCAAAAAAAGTCTTAATGATGTTGGTAGGACTACCTCATCTATTGATAAAAAAACGTTGGCTAAAATAGTATCCTTATCAATTACATTGATGATTACATTATCTATAATTTCATGAAATATTGCTCGTAGTTCAGACCTGTTGGTTCTGGCGTTCTTGAGCATTTCCGCAGTGGTTCCGACATCGTTTTGTTTCTTGAGTCCCTTTTCGATTTTCCTCAGTTGTGTTCTATCATGAATTAACTTTTCTTCAAGCCGATTTTCTTCAGCGACTAAAGTAGCATTCTCGCTCTCAAGTACCTCAGAATCCAAACTAACAGATAAAGCATACTTTAAGAGGGTCTTCTGTTTTTTACGACTTTCATTATATAAACGTTCGTTTGTAGAAATTCGATTCTTTAACTGCTCCAGTTCCTCTTCCATCCTTTTTTTTACCTCGTCTTTGTTATTTATGTATTTCAGGATTGATGTACTGGAAATAATTTCATTGTAAATGGCTGATTCAATTAAACTGATATTCACACCAGCATTACCACAATTCCCCTTTGTTTTTAAACGACTGGAACATATATAGACCTTGTCACCACCAGTATGTGGTTTAAATTTCGCAAAGTAATTTCGTCCACAACATCCACAAGTTATTTTGTTTTTAAGTAAATATTCGTAGATGGTTAAGTGGTTCTTGTGAGTTTTATTTTTTCTAATCTCGGTACATTCATCAAATAATTCGGCTGGAACAATAGCTGGTGCCTTCAAGATTTCGCCTTTAAATCGTCTTTCCCCTTTGTAGATAGTATTCTTTAGAAAATCGTGAACCTGTTTGTCACTCCACTGGATATCCTCAGCCTTCTTTTTAATTTTAAAATTCAGTTCCTTGCCTTTTAAAGCCTTGTTGGTTCGGGTAGGTACTTTTTCGTTGTTGAGTATTCCACTTATTACCTTGGTACCATTACCCTTACGATATAGTTTGAAAATCCTCTCAATAATGTCAGCTTCACTATCATCGATAACCAACATTTTATGTTTATCTCTGCGGTAACCATAAGGTAAGTATTTCCCACCGCCTGCTCTACCAGCCTTTGCCGAACTGAAAAGACCACTTCGACTTCTTTGTTTGAAGAGTTCACCTTCACTATGAGCAAATTCAATTAAAACATGTATAATCGTATTCACCACAGTATTCCTGTCACCGTTAGGTTGCAAAGTGTTCTGGCCTATGTTATGAATATATAAATCCACACCAGCATCGTTCCAGAACTCAATGATATCCCTAATTTTTTTTGGTTTTCTCCCGATACGGCTTATTTCACTGACGTATATCCTTGTGTAAAAGTCATTATCCTCTTCGATAATTCGATTTAATTTACTCATCTCGGGCCTTTCTTTATCAAATTTGTATCCAGATATGGATTCACTGAACACATCAATATTTTCTTCTGAATAGCCGTCTCTCTTGATTTTATCTGTTAACTCTTCAATTTGCCGTTTGTAATCTTGCTTATCAACTGTTGAAACCCTGGCGTAAATTGCTACTTTATTCATTCCTTTCAAATTTAAAACAAATATACACCACATACTTTATAACTCCAACAGACGTCGCACTTGTCGGTGGTGGAGCATATCCACAACCGGGAGAGATTTCTCTTTCGCATAATGGCGTATTGTTTTTAGATGAATTGCCCGAATTTAAGCGTAGTGTTCTAGAAGTAATGCGACAGCCTTTAGAAGATCGAGAAGTGACCATTTCCCGAGCGCGATTCACGGTAACTTATCCTTCAAGCTTTATGTTGGTGGCGAGTATGAATCCAAGTCCCGGCGGTTATTTTAATGATCCCGATGCTCCCGTTACCTCCTCGCCTGCAGAGATGCAACGTTATTTAAGCAAGATTAGTGGACCCCTTTTAGACCGAATTGATATTCATATAGAAGTTACTCCGGTTCCATTCGATAAACTTAGTGAAGAGCGAAAAGGAGAGAATAGTATAGATATTAGAAAGCGGGTCACTAAAGCCCGAGAGTTACAAACCGAGAGATTTCAGGAATTTGAGCATATTCATTACAATGCACAGATGGGAACTAAGCAGATCACCAAATTCTGCAAATTAGATACTACTTCTAAAAATCTTCTGAAAACGGCAATGGAACGTCTAAATCTCTCCGCAAGGGCTTATGACCGAATTTTAAAAGTTTCCAGAACCATAGCAGATCTAGAAGCTTCTGAAGAAATTAAATCTAACCACATTAGCGAAGCTATTCAGTATCGAAGTTTAGATCGAGATGGCTGGTTGGGATGATTGTTTTTTCTTTTTGGGAAGAGCTTTAAACTTTTGTAATAAATTTTTGATAAATTGTTCCTGAATTTTGAATCAATCCCAATTCATGAAAAAATTAGTGCTTGTTTTTGCAGCTTTTAGCCTTTTTGCCTGTAAAAATGAAACAGCAAATGATCCTGCTAAGCCTGAAGAAACATCATCAGATTCTATTATAGATGTCGATGCGATCACTGAAACACTTAATCCTGATAATTCGGTAGAATTTACATTAGAAGAGGCTAATCGTCTTGCAGATCTTCCGCTAGAATGTATAAGCACAGAATATCCCAACAAACTAAACCAAACATTATCCAATGCTGAAGCAATGGGAGAGCCTTCGCAATTACATCCATCTTTTTATGGATGCTTCGACTGGCATAGTTCGGTTCATGGTCATTGGTCTTTGGTAGCGCTTCTAAAGCGTTTCCCAAATCTTGAAAAAGCAGACGAAATTCGTCAAAAATTAGAACAATCTTTATCTGCTGAAAATATTAAAGGAGAAGTAGCTTATTTTAATCGTCCAGAAGAAAATTCTTATGAAAGAACATATGGCTGGGCGTGGTTGTTAAAACTCGCTGAAGAATTAAAAACCTGGGATGATCCTTTGGCAACAAAATTAGATGAAAATCTACAGCCTTTAACCGATTTAATAATATCCAGATATCTTGATTTCTTACCAAAACTTAACTATCCAATTCGAGTAGGAGAGCATACAAACACTGCTTTTGGTTTAGGCTTCGCTTACGATTTTGCGGTAACGACCCAAAATGTAGAACTACAGGAATTGATCTCAAAACGCGCGAAAGATTTCTATTTAAAAGATGATAATTGCCCTATTGGCTGGGAGCCGGGCGGTTACGATTTTCTGTCACCTTGTTTAGAGGAGGTCGATATCATGCGAAGAATTATGCCTAAAAATGCATTTTACCTTTGGATCGAAGACTTTATGCCACAACTTATGAACGAAGATTTCTCGATAGAAGTGGGAGAAGTTTCAGATAGAAGTGATGGGAAACTAGTTCATTTAGACGGTTTAAATTTTAGCCGAGCCTGGGTGTTTTATGGTTTAGCCAATGAATATCCAGAGAAGTTTGGTCATTTAAGTTCTTTGGCAGATAGTCATTTAGGTTATTCTTTTCCAAATGTGGTTGGCGATTCTTACGAAGGTGGTCACTGGTTGGGTACTTTTGCGATCTATGCTTTAGATCAGGATAAATAATAGTCAGCTTAAAAAAAGTCAGTTTTAAACTTAATTTGAAGAATTACCTCAAAGAATTAGGACCCGGAGTATTAGTTTCTGCTGCTTTTATTGGCCCGGGAACGGTGACTGCATGTACGTTGGCGGGCGTGAACTTTGGCTATTCTCTGCTCTGGGCGTTATTACTATCTGTTTTTTCCTGTATCATTTTGCAGGAAATGGCAGCCAGGTTAGGCGTAGTTACCCAAAAAGGATTAAGTGATAACATAAGAGCAGAACTTAAAAAACCGGTTTGGCGATTTTTGGCACTCGCCTTAATTTTTTCGGCTATCGTGATTGGTAATGCGGCTTACGAAGCGGGTAATATTACCGGTGCAGTTTTGGGATTACAGGCAGTTTTTGGTGAACAACAGTTCAGTTTATTCAATTTTGATATAAATCTTTGGAGTCTTTTCGTAGGAGCAACTGCATTCGCTATCCTTTGGATAGGAAATTATAAAGTTTTAGAGAAGATTTTTATCGCTCTTGTTATTTTAATGAGTCTAGCGTTTACTATTACCGCTATCGTTGTAAAACCTGATATTGCTGAAATTTTAAACGGATTTATACCGAATAACATTTCTACCGGAATTCTTGGAGTGATCGCTTTGGTAGGAACTACTGTAGTACCCTATAATTTGTTTTTGCACGCTTCACTGGTTAGTGAGAAGTGGAAAGAAAAAAAGTATCTAAAAACGGCTAAAATCGAATTAATTATAGCGATTGTTTTAGGCGGAATCGTTTCTATGGCGATTTTGGTCTGTGGCGCAGCCTCTGGATTAGACGGTGTAAATAATGCAGTAGACCTGGCTGAAGGTTTAAAACCTGTTTTTGGAGATTTTGCATCATGGTTTATGGCTATTGGACTTTTAGCCGCAGGGATTACCTCGTCGATCACAGCGCCACTTGCAGCTGCTTACGTTGTAAAAGGTTGTTTAGGCTGGCAAACCAACTTAAAGTCGGGTAAATTTAAAGCAGTTTGGGCTTTTGTGGTGATTTTGGGCGTTTTTTGCTCGTCTTTAAAAATTCAGCCAATCCAATTAATCCAGTTTGCACAAATCGCAAACGGAATTTTACTTCCGGTCATTGCAATTTTTCTTTTTTGGGTAGTAAATAAAACTTCAGTATTAGGTAATTACAAAAATACACTTACGCAAAATATCTTTGGTTTTATAGTGATTGCAATAGCTGTTTTTCTGGGAGCAAAATCAATCTACACGGTTTTATAAATTCTTACCTAAAACATCGAATTTCAGCATTTTTAAAGGCTTATCATTTCTTTTGCACTTTTCTGCGGAAAAAACTTTATATTAAAATCCTAGCAAAATTAGACAATGAAAGAGATAGATATTAATTGCGATCTTGGTGAAGGTGGTAATTACGATCACTTATTAATGCCGTTAATTTCCAGTTGTAATATTGCCTGCGGTGGCCATGCCGGCGATCTTAAAACGATGGAAAAAACGATAGATCTTGCCATAGCAAATAGTACAAATATTGGTGCGCATCCTTCGTATCCTGATAAGGAAAACTTTGGTAGAAGCTCGATAGATATTTCTACGGAAGCACTAAAAAAAAGTATACAAAATCAGATAATATCATTACAGAATATTGCTGAAAAAAAAGGAACAAAACTGCATCATGTAAAACCCCACGGAGCACTTTATAATGATGCCGCAAAAGATGAAAAAATTGCCCAAATTATTGTAGAAAGTTTATCTGAAATTGAAGGAGATTTTAGTCTTTTTGTACCCTTAAATTCTGTAATTTCTGAAGTTGCAAAAGGAAAAATAAATATCATTTTTGAAGGATTTGCAGATCGAAATTATGAGGCCGATTATTCCTTGGTAAGCAGGTCGAAATCTAAAGCAGTAATTGAAGAAAAGGAAGCCGTTTTTAAGCATGTTTTTAGTATGTTTCAGCAGCAAAAAATCATAGCTCAAAATGGCCAGGATTTGCCTTGTGAAGCAAGTACTTTTTGCCTGCATAGCGACACTAAAAATTCAGTTGAAATTCTACGATTTTTACATCAAAAATTTTCCGAAGAAAATATAAAGATCAAAAACACATGAGTAAGGTATTACCACATATTTCTCAGTTTGGAGATAATGCAATTTTGATTCAGTTTGAGAAAATAATAAGCGAGAAAGTACTAGATGAAGTTTTGTTTTACAAAAACTTGATTCAGCAACTTTATATTAAACAAAAAGTTGAAGTAATTAATACATATAACTCGATATTAATTAATTACTTTGTTACTATAGAAGATGTTTATAGTGATTTAAAAGCTGTAAAAGAAGTCTTTCAGCAGAACAATAATACAAAAAATATTGATAGTCGAGTTTTTGAAATCCCGGTGTGTTACGACCTTGATTTTGGGATCGATCTTGAACTTATTTCCAAAGAGAAAAACTTAGAGATTTCAGAAATAATTTCACTGCATACAAAGCCAGAATACCGAGTTTATTTTATGGGTTTTTTACCCGGATTTTTATATCTGGGAGGTCTTGATAAAAAGCTTCAGATTTCTAGAAAATCTCAACCCCGAATGAAGATCGAAAAAGGCGCTGTTGGAATTGGTCAAAATCAAACCGGAATTTACCCAAAAGTGAGTCCCGGCGGCTGGCAAATTATCGGTAATTGTCCGGTAGATTTTTTTGATAAAAACAGTGAAATTCCAACGCAAATTTCAGCAGGAGATTACATCAAATTTAAGAGTGTAGAGAAGGAAGAATATGAGCAAATAAAAGAGCAGGTAAAAAACGGGAATTTTCAACTTAAAAAACAGGAGCGAAATGGGTAAAATGAAAGTTTTACAATCGGGACTTTTTAGTAGTATTCAGGATTATGGAAGATTTGGCAATATGAAATATGGCGTTCCAGCTAGTGGAGTGATGGATCGTTATGCGGCAAGAACTGCTAACCTAATGTTGCGAAATGATGCAAACGATGCTGTTTTGGAAATTACCATGATGGGACCAAAATTAGAATTTACGGCAGCAACAAAAATCGTGATTTCTGGAGCAAATCTGTCGCCTAAATTGAACGCTGAAGAAATTGAAAATAATGAGATCATCGAAATTTCTGAAGGTGATATTTTAAGTTTTGGCAGAAAAATTTTGGGTTGTAGGACGTACTTGGCAATTTCTGGAGGATTTGCTACAGAAGAGGTTTTAGGGAGTAAAAGTTGGTATGACGAAATTACCGAGTATCAGAAATTAGAAAAGGGAATGGAAATACCTTTTACTGAAGATGCAGCGAGTAAAATTGAAACTTTTGCAGCCCTAAAGTTCAATGATGATTATTTGCGATCTTCGGTAGTTGAAGTTTACAAAGGGCCAGAATTCGAATTTCTTTCAGCAGAACATAAATCAGAGTTAGAGACTTTGGAATTTAGTATCGATCAAAACAACAACAGGATGGCGATACAGCTGCAAGAAGAATTACCAAACGAGCTTGAACCCATAATCACCGGGCCGGTAGTTCCCGGTACGGTGCAATTAACACCTTCAGGAAAATTAATTATTTTAATGCGAGACTGCCAAACTACGGGTGGATATCCAAGGGTTTTACAATTGACAGATAAAGGATTGAGAACAATGGCGCAAAAGCTTACAAACGAAAAAGTGAATTTTTCAATAGAAGAAAAGCCATAAAATAAAAAAGTGCCGACTAGAAGTTTTACGAAGTAATAAAGACCCTACTCAGAATTACTTCACATTCTATCGACACTTTTTTGCCCCAAAACACCTTAGCTAACTAAAATAATATTACAAAAATAGATTAAAGGATTGTTATTGCAAAGGGGAAAAACACCCTTTTTTGCTAAAAATTTCTTGAATAGCCTAAAAATTATATTTAATTTTATCTTAAAATTAATTCATCATTAAATATTTCGTAATCAATGGATAAGCCAGAAAATTGTATTTCTGTGGCTAAAGCTAAAGCAATGGAAGCCAGCTGGGAAGCGACTAGAGGCGAGGTTTTGCAAAAAGCATTAGGCTATCCAGATACACATCACACTATCTATTCTATTAAACAAATTAGGGATTATTTAGATTATGTTGAACATAAGTCTCTAGAACGACATATTTTAGAACCTAAAATTTCAATTTTTTTAGGGATATACGACAAAACGAAATATAGACCTCCTTTAACCACTTTTTTTTTAGCACCAACAAAACCTGTGTATATCGACGGAGTGTTTAAAGATTTACCCAATTATGAAATAGATCCTTATAATTTGGGAGAAGTTCCTTGGCCTCCAGATAAATACGGAACTGAATGAATTTAGTACAGTGGTTTTTTGAAAATGCAGGTTTATACTTTTTCTATGAGCTTGCAGTGGCAATTATCGGAACGTATTTTTATTTTTACCAGGCCAGAGGCAATGTACTTTTTAAATGTCTAATGATCTTCTTTTGGTGGACGTGGTTTGCAGATTCTTTTGCAAAATATGCCGCTATTCTATATTTAAATGAATATAAGATGTTAGATGTTAGAAACACGATTTTTGAAAGAGATGGTTGGATCTATAATTTGGTTCATATTGTAAGTATCGTGTTCTACACCTGGTTTTTTAATCGATTAATTCCAGGTGAGAGTTTAAGAAAAATAGTTAAGTATTTGGGGATTTTTGTAGCGGTCGTTAGTTTGATCTTGCTGTTTATATCTGATGATTTCTGGATCGTTTCAAATGCAGATGTAGCCTTTGTTAAAGGTTTAATGATCATTCTATTTTGCGTACTATGTTTTTTAGGTTTAATAAGTTCAGACCAAATCATCTCATTTTATAAATTTTTCGGCTTCTATTTTACTATTGGAATCTTTGTGTTCTATCTTTTAACTACGCCACTTTTTATCTACACTAAATACTTTACCTGGGACAGTTATGATTTTTCTATGCTACGCATCTTTATCGTAAAATCTTGTAATGTTGTTTTATACAGTTTATGCATTATTGGGTATTTAGTTGCAATGAAGCATAAAGATTTGAATTTAAAATACTCTAAAGATGCTACCTAAAGAACAGTTATTATTAATTATATATGTGATCTTTGTTTGCTTTGTTTTGGGGGGCTTTATTATTGCTTTCTTTGTTACTTATCAACGTAGAAAGAATAAGTTACTTAGAGAAAAGATAGAAGCAGAGCAGTATTACGAAAAAGAAATTTCGAATACAAAGATCGAGATCCAGGAACAAACTTTAAAGAATATTGGTTGGGAATTGCATGATAATATAGGGCAATTGTTATCTGTTGCTAAGATGCAACTTAATATGGCAAGTGTAGCGAAAGAAATTCCTTTAGAAACTGTTAAAGATATCAAAGATGTAATAGCAGATTCGCTACAGGAAGTAAGAGCACTTTCAAAATCTTTAAACAGTGACGTTATTGGAAATGCAGGCTTGGAAAAATCGGTAGCGTCTGAATTGGATCGCTTTTCCAGACTTAACGTTATTCAAACAAATTTTAGCACTAAAGGTGAGCCTTTCCTCATAGGCCAAAAGAATAGTCTGGTTATTTTTCGAATTCTACAGGAATTTTTCTCAAATGTGATAAAACATTCTGGTGCAGATCACTTAATGGTCTCTTTTCATTATTCTGAAAATGAATTATTTATAGAAGCTAAAGACGACGGAGTAGGATTTGACCTACAAAATATAGAACGAAATAGTGGATTATACAACATGGAGAGCAGAGCGGCATTAATAAATAGCCGATTCACGTTAAATTCTTTTCCTAACAAAGGAACTTCTATATCTTTGCACTTTCCAAAACAACCAAGTCAATCAAATGAGTAAATCGATAGTTATTGTCGATGATCATGTTCTTTTTGGCCAATCTTTAAAAGGATTAGTCGATTCGTTCGATGATTATCGGGTAAAAGCAGTTTACAAGAACGGGAAAGAACTTCAGGAGAATTTGAGAAAAATGGATTTACGTCCAGATCTTATTTTATTGGATATCCGAATGCCGGTTATGGATGGGCTGCAAACGATGCAATGGCTTAAGCAAGAATTTCCAAAGCAAAAAGCAATGGCTTTAACAATGGAAGATGATGAAGAAATTTTGCTTAAAATGCTCGGTCTTGGTTGTAGAGGATACCTGGTGAAAGATATCGATCCAGATAAGTTTAAGCAGGCTTTGGATAGTGTCGTTGATACCGGTTATTATGTAGATAAAGAAGTTATGAAAGAACTGGAAAGAAAAGAACGTTCTAAAGAACAATTTTCAGAAAGAGAAATCGAGTTTCTGCAATACGTATGTACAGAAATGACCTACAAAGAAATCGCAGCCGAAATGCGTCTTAGTCCTAAAACGATCGATGGATATCGCGAAAGTCTTTTTGTGAAATTAGATATTAAAAGCAGGGTAGGGCTTGCTGTTTATGCAATTAAGAATAATTTTTGTACCATCTAATATTCCCTGTTTTTAGCTTCATTTTTTGAAAATCTAAAGTTTTAGATAGTATCTTCGTTTTCAGAATTAAACACGCGTTTATAGAAGATGGAGACACCTACGATAGAGCTTAGAAACTTAAAGGTTCAGGATTATAAAGAACTAAAAGTTTCAATGATTAAAAGTTACAGCGGTATGCCAGATGATTACTGGAGTGAAGCTGAAATTAAAACCTTAGTAAAAAAATTCCCAGACGGTCAGTTTTGTATCATTATCGATAATAAAATTGCGGGTTGCGCACTTTCTATTATTGTAGATTATAATAAATTTGATGATAATCATACCTACGACGATATTATTGGTGGTGAGAATTTTGCAAATCACACTAAAAACGGAGATGTTCTCTACGGAATAGATGTTTTTATTCATCCAGAATATAGAGGAAAACGTCTTGGACGTCGGCTTTACGAAGCGCGTAAAGAATTGTGCGAGCAACTGAATTTGAAATCTATAATTTTTGGTGGTAGAATCCCCAATTTCGGCAAATACGCACAAGAACTTACTCCAAAAAAATATATTGATAAAGTAAAACTTCAGGAGATTCACGATCCTGTATTGTCATTTCAGCTTTCTAACGATTTTCATGTAAAAAAAGTGATCAAAGGATATCTTTCTGGCGATCACGAAAGTAAAGAATATGCTGTTTTGATGGAATGGAATAATATTTATTATACCAAACCTCAAAAATTAATAGAAAGTACCAAAACCGTGGTTCGCCTTGGATTGGTGCAATGGCAAATGCGTTTGTTTAAGAATTTTGATGCACTGGTTTCTCAAATTGAGTTTTTTGTAGATGCTGTGAGTGATTATCAAAGCGATTTTATTCTTTTTCCTGAATTATTTAACGCACCGCTTATGGCCGAATTTAATCATTTAAATGAAGCTGAAGCGATACGTGGACTTTCAACTTATACTGAAAAATTGTTGGAGGTTTTTATCGATTTTGCCATTACCTACAACATAAATATCATAACCGGAAGTATGCCGCAGGTTATTGGTGAGCATATGTATAATGTTGGTTTTTTATGTCGTCGCGACGGAAGTTACGAGCGATACGAGAAATTACATATTACTCCGGCTGAAGAATCTGCCTGGGGAATGAAGGGCGGTACCAAATTACAAACTTTTGATACAGATTGTGGTAAAATAGGAGTTTTGATCTGTTACGATGTAGAGTTTCCAGAACTGCCAAGGCTATTAGCTGAAGAAGGAATGAACATTTTATTTGTTCCATTTATGACAGATACTCAAAATGGGTATTCCAGAGTTCGAATTTGTGCGCAATCTCGAGCAGTAGAAAATGAATGTTATGTGGCGATCGCAGGTTCTGTAGGAAACCTCCCAAAAGTGAATAATATGGATATACAATATTCGCAAAGTGCAGTATTAACACCATCAGATTTTGCATTTCCTGTAAATGGCGTAAAAGCCGAGGCTACACCAAATACAGAAAGTACACTATTAGCCGATGTAGATCTAGATTTACTAAAAGAATTACACAATTTTGGAAGTGTGCGTAATTTAAAAGATCGTAGAAAAGATCTTTATGCGATAAAACTGAAAAAATAGAATAAAACTTTATCTGATAAAAAATTAATCCTTAAGTTTACTCGATAATCGAGGTTAAATCTTGTAGACTTAGTTGGAATGCCTCGAAAAATAAGTTGTGTAATAAATTTCCTTAGAGCCTACTCTGAGGTTTATTGATTTATGAATTTTAAGAAACAATACATTATTTCTTCAATTATTGAGGTCATTTTCATTTTGAAAACCTGACCATGGAGAAGATGTGTACAATTTATATAAAAAAAAGCCATCTCTCGAGATGGCTTTTTTTATGGTTTTTTCTGAAAATTAAAGAAATATAGCATCTTTTAAAGCTGCTGTATTTCCTTTAAAACTGAATGTATTTTAAATATAATAACGATGTTAATGTTAAATCGCTGAAAAATTAAATGTTTTTTGAGAGTTTCAGCAGTCGTAATAAAGAGTGTTTTAAATTACTGAAAATCAATAATTTATAGTATTAAATATGCCGTTGAAGACAATTAAGCAATCTTGGCTAAAAAACAGAGGCATTTTGAAGGCGGTAATTTTATCTAACGAGAAGAGAAAAATTAGTAATGAATAATAAGTATAGTAGTATTTTAACACAGAGTGATTCGCAACCGGGATCACAGGCCATGCTTCACGCAATTGGCTTAACCAAAGAAGATTTTAACAAACCTTTTGTTGGGATTGCAAGTACAGGTTACGAAGGTAATCCTTGTAACATGCACCTAAACGATCTCGCTAAATTGGTGAAAGAAGGAACACTTTCAGCAGATCTTGTAGGATTAATATTCAATACTATTGGCGTAAGTGATGGTATTTCTATGGGAACTCCGGGGATGCGTTTTTCACTTCCTTCACGGGATATCATTGCAGATTCTATGGAAACTGTGGTAAATGCTATGTCTTACGACGGTTTGGTTACCGTAGTTGGTTGTGACAAAAATATGCCAGGAGCCTTAATGGCTATGCTGCGTTTAAATCGGCCTTCAGTTTTGGTGTATGGAGGTACCATTGCTTCAGGATGTCATAACGGTAAAAAATTAGATGTTGTTTCGGCTTTTGAAGCCTGGGGCGCTAAAGTAAGCGGAGATATCGATCAGGAAGAATATGATAATGTGATCGAGAAAGCCTGTCCTGGTGCAGGAGCTTGTGGTGGTATGTATACTGCTAATACAATGGCTTCAGCAATAGAAACATTGGGAATGTCTTTACCTTACAATAGTTCTAATCCTGCCGTAGGAGAAGAAAAGAAATCTGAAAGTGTAAAGGCAGGAGAAGCGATGAAGCTTCTTATCGAGAAAGATCTTAAGCCTAGAGATATTGTAACTAAAAAATCGCTGGAAAATGCGATTCGATTACTAACACTTCTTGGAGGTTCTACCAATGCGGTTCTACACTTCTTAGCGATTGCTCGTTCGGCAGAGATCGATCTTGGTATCGAGGAATTTGGAAAGATCGTAGATAGCACTCCGTTTTTAGCCAATCTTAAACCTAGCGGTAAATACGCTATGGAAGATATTCATAGAATTGGCGGTATCCCCGCAGTACAAAAATTCATGTTGAAACATGGATTACTTCATGGAGATTGCATGACGGTTACTGGTAAAACTTTAGCTGAAAATCTTGCAGATGTTCCCAATCTGGAAGAAGATCAGGATGTAATTTATCCAATCGATCAGCCAATTAAGAAAACCGGTCATATAAGAATTCTTCATGGAAATTTAGCTGAAGAAGGATCGGTTGCAAAAATTACTGGTAAAGAAGGAATGAGCTTTACAGGAACTGCGAAGGTTTTTGAAAGTGAATACGAGGCTAACGATGGTATTTCAGAAGGAAAAGTAAAGAAAGGTGATGTTGTAGTGATTCGTTACGAAGGTCCAAAAGGAGGACCGGGTATGCCAGAAATGCTCAAACCAACTTCAGCAATTATGGGAGCCAAACTTGGGAAAGATGTAGCTCTCATTACAGATGGTAGATTTTCTGGTGGAACACATGGTTTTGTAGTGGGACACATCACTCCTGAAGCTCAGGAAGGTGGTATGATCGCTTTATTGCAAGACGGCGACAAAATTACTATTAGTGCAGAGGACGATTCTATAAATGTAGATCTTACTGAAGCAGAGATCGAAGAAAGAAGAAAAAACTGGAAAGCACCTGCTTTAAAATTTAGCAAAGGTGTTTTATATAAATATGCGAGAACAGTATCATCGGCATCAAAGGGATGTGTGACCGATGAGTTTTAATTTTGGTGAATTATGGAAGTAAAAACAGCTAGTTTCGAAAAGACATCGGCAGATACTTCAATGACTGTTTCTGGAGCAGAAGCAGTAATTAAGTGTTTGTTAGAAGAAGGCGTAGAGACGATCTATGGCTACCCGGGCGGAGCCATTATGCCGGTGTATGATGAATTGTATAAGTACCAGGATAAAATTCACCACGTCCTTACGAGGCATGAGCAGGGCGCTACTCATGCTGCACAGGGATATGCTCGCGTAAGCGGTAAAGTAGGAGTGGCTGTGGCAACTTCTGGCCCTGGAGCAACAAATCTTGTAACAGGAATTGCAGATGCTCAAATCGACTCTACTCCTCTAGTTTGTATCACCGGGCAGGTAGGTTCGCATTTATTAGGAAGTGATGCCTTTCAGGAAACTGATATTGTAGGTATTTCGACTCCAATTACTAAATGGAACTACCAGGTAACACGAGCTGAAGAAATTCCTGAGGTGATCGCAAAAGCATTTTATATCGCGAAATCTGGACGACCAGGTCCTGTTTTAGTAGATATTACTAAAGATGCTCAATTTGCTTCATTAGAATTTAATTATAAAAAATGTAGCGGCATTCGCAGTTACAAACCAAATCCTGAGGTTAACCTTAGCGAGGTTCAAAAAGCAGCTGAGGTGATTAATTCAGCTAAAAAACCAATGATCGTGTTTGGTCAGGGAGTTATCCTTGGTGGTGCTGAAGAGATATTTAAGGACTTTGTTGAAAAAACTGGAATCCCTGCAGCATGGACAATTTTAGGACTTTCAGCTTTGCCAACAAAACACCCATTAAATGTTGGGATGGTGGGGATGCATGGTAATTATGCGCCAAATATCTTAACTAACGAGTGTGATGTTTTAATCGCTATAGGAATGCGATTTGACGATCGTGTAACCGGTAATTTAGATCATTATGCAAAACAGGCAAAAGTAGTGCATATGGAAATTGATCCGGCCGAGATCAATAAGAATGTTCATACCGATTTTCCAGTTCTTGGAAATGTGAACGAAACGCTTAAAGCACTTTTAGAGTTGGTAAAACCTAATGCTCATGAAGAGTGGCACAACAAGTTCAAAGAACTATACAAAACTGAATATAATAAAGTTATTAGTCGTAACCTGGATGTAAATAAACAGGATATGGGAATGGCCGAGGTTATTCAGCAAATAAATATCAATACTAAAGGTAAGGCGGTGATCGTATCTGATGTAGGTCAGCACCAAATGGCGGCCTGTCGTTATTCAGATTTTACACAAACCCGAAGCAATGTAACCAGTGGAGGTTTAGGTACTATGGGGTTTGCTTTACCAGCGGCTATCGGAGCAAAAATGGGAAGTCCAGAGCGTGAAGTCGTAGCCATTATTGGTGATGGTGGCTATCAAATGACTATCCAGGAGCTTGGTACGATCTTTCAAACAAAAGTCCCTGTTAAGATTGTAATCTTAAACAATGGATTTTTAGGAATGGTAAGACAGTGGCAACAACTGTTCTTTGATAGAAGATACGCCTCTACAGAAATGACTAATCCAGATTTTGTAACCATAGCACAGGGATATCATATCGAAGCAAAGCGCGTAACAGAGCGTTCGCAACTTAAAGATGCAATTGAAGAAATGATCGATCACGATGGTCCTTATTTCTTAGAAGTAAAAGTAGAGCAGGAAGAAAATGTTTTTCCAATGGTACCAACAGGAGCGTCAGTTTCAGATATAATTTTAGAGTAATGGAAAAGAAAAATTTCACAGTTTCGATATATACTGAAAATAACTTAGGATTGTTAAGCCGAATCGCGGCGATTTTCCTTAAAAGACATATCAATATTGAAAGCATTACAGCATCACCCAGCGAGGTGACAGAAGTAATGCGTTTTATTATTGTGGTTGAAGTTACCGAAGAACAGATCAAAAAAATAGTGGGACAGATCGAAAAACAGATCGAAGTGATCAAGGCTTTTTATCATACTGCAGAAGAAATGATCTATCAGGAAACTGCCTTATATAAGATCAAATCTTCAGAATTTTTGGACGATCTTAATGTGCAGGAATTTATTAAAGCAACAAATGCTCGTATCGTTACCGTAACACCTAAATTTTTTGTGATCGAAAAAACAGGAAAGCGCAGCGAAGTAGATGAACTATACGAAACTTTAAAACCTTATGGTTTAATGCAGTTCGTACGTTCAGGAACTATTGCGGTTACAAAAAATGAAATGCCAATAACAGGAATCTTAGAAAAATTTAATACAACAAATTCAATATCATGACAAACTATTTTAACAGCCTTTCTTTACGAGAAAAATTAGCCCAGCTGGGGACTTGCAGGTTCATGGAACTAGATGAGTTTAGTGATGGAGTGGCTGCATTAAAAGATAAAAAAATAGTTATTGTAGGATGCGGATCTCAAGGCCTTAATCAGGGACTAAATATGAGAGACAGCGGTCTTGATATTTCTTACGCCCTTCGAGAAGGAGCGATCAAAGAAAAAAGACAGTCTTACAAAAATGCAACTGAAAACAATTTTACAGTTGGAACTTACGAAGACTTAATTCCATCGGCAGATCTTGTGATCAACCTTACTCCAGATAAACAACATACAGGAGTGATCAATGCGATTATGCCCCATATTAAAAAAGATGGAGTGCTTTCGTATTCTCATGGTTTTAATATTGTTGAAGAAGGGATGCAAATTAGAGAAGATATTACCGTGATCATGGTAGCTCCTAAGTGTCCTGGTAGTGAAGTTAGAGAAGAATACAAAAGAGGTTTTGGGGTACCAACTTTAATCGCGGTGCATCCAGAGAATGATCATTTAGGTATTGGTTTGGAATGGGCGAAAGCTTATGCTTACGGTACCGGTGGTCATAGAGCAGGAGTGCTTCAGTCTTCTTTTGTTGCTGAGGTAAAATCTGATCTTATGGGAGAGCAAACCATCTTATGCGGATTGCTTCAAACAGGGTCGATCTTAAGCTTTGACAAAATGGTTGCAGATGGTGTAGAACCTTCTTATGCTGCAAAATTAATTCAGTATGGATGGGAAACTATTACAGAAGCATTGAAGCATGGTGGTATCACCAACATGATGGATCGTCTTTCTAATCCTGCAAAGATCAAAGCTTTTGAGATTTCAGAAGAATTAAAAGGAATTATGCGTCCGCTTTTCCAAAAACATATGGATGATATTATTTCTGGAGAATTTAGTTCCAGAATGATGAAGGATTGGGCAAATGATGATAAAGAATTATTAGAGTGGAGAGCCGCTACAGGAGAAACTGCTTTCGAAAAAACCGATGCTTCTGAAGAAGAGATTTCAGAACAGGAATATTTCGATAAAGGTGTGCTAATGGTAGCGATGGTAAAATCTGGTGTAGAGCTTGCTTTTGAAACTATGGTTGAAGCTGGTATTATTGCTGAATCTGCTTACTACGAATCTTTACACGAAACTCCGCTTATCGCAAATACCATTGCCAGAAAGAAATTGTTCGAAATGAACAGAATTATTTCTGATACAGCAGAATATGGTTGTTACCTTTTTGATCATTCTTGTAAGCCACTTATCAAGGATTATGTAAATGCTTTAGATAAGGACTTTATTGGTCATTCTTATGGAACAGAAGAAACCGGAGTAGATAATCTAGAATTAATTGCAGTAAACGACGCATTAAGACAGCATCCTGTAGAAAAAGTAGGAGCTAAACTTAGAACAGCGATGACTGCAATGAAAAGAATACATGAATAATTGATGGATACTGCATTGGCACAAACATATAAACCGAGTATAGAAGCTGTTAAACAGGCATCTGAAAGAATATCTAAAGTTGTAGTTCATACTCCCTTAGCCGAATCTTTTACCTATAGTAACAGGTTTGGAGCAAATATTATGCTTAAAAGGGAAGATCTACAACAGGTTCGCTCTTACAAAATTCGTGGAGCCTACAATAAGATTTCCAGCTTGCCTAAAGATCAGCTAGAGAAAGGGGTCATTTGTGCCAGTGCGGGAAACCATGCACAAGGAGTAGCTTTTGCCTGTAATAAATTAAAAGCTAAAGGGGTAATTTATATGCCAAGCACTACACCCAGCCAAAAAGTAGCACAAACTAAAATGTTTGGTGGTGATTGGGTAGAGGTTGCTTTAGAAGGTGATACTTTCGATGATTCTTTTAAAAATGCAATGATAAGAGCAGGAGAAGATGATCTTGTTTTTATACATCCATTTGACGATGAAAAAGTGATCGAAGGTCAGGCCACAATAGGATTAGAAATCCTTGAACAATCCAACGAGCCGATAGATTATGTATTTGCTCCGCTTGGAGGTGGAGGATTGTTAGCCGGAGTTTCTTCGGTTTTTAAAGAATTATCTCCTAATACTAAGATTATTGGTGTAGAACCTGAAGGCGCACCATCAATGTCTGCTTCTCTAAAGGAAGGAAAATTGATAGAGTTAGAGCATATTGAAAGATTTGTAGATGGCGCTGCAGTCCAAAAAGTGGGAAGTCGAAATTTTGAAATATGTAAGCAAAATTTAGATCAAATGATCACGATTCCTGAAGGGAAAATATGCCAGACGATCCTAGATCTTTACAATCAGGATGCGATCGTGGTAGAACCTGCTGGGGCAATGTCAATTTCAGTATTAGATTTTTTTGCTGAAGAGATCAAAGGTAAAAATGTCGTGTGTATCGTTAGCGGAAGCAACAACGATATTACCCGTACTGCTGAAATTAAAGAAAGAGCTTTACTTTATGCGGGTTTAAAACATTATTTTGTAGTTACTTTTCCGCAAAGAGCAGGTGCTTTAAGGGAGTTTCTAGACAAGGTTTTAGGACCTACAGACGATATTACACATTTTGAGTATTCAAAAAAGCACGAAAGAGAAAATGGACCTGCAGTGGTAGGGATCGAGCTAAAAGATAAAGCCGATTTCGAACCGCTAATAAACAGGATGAAAGAGCGTAATTTTTATGGAAGATATCTCAATGATACACCAGATTTATTTCAGTTTATTATTTAATTGAAAAAAGTCTTTGAGAATCCGTTTATAAAATTTACATTTACGTTGTGAATACACTAAGTCAAATAATATTAAGTAATAATCGCTGCCCTTTGCGACGCATGTGGTAATATTTATATATAAATCTTCTTTTAATATTATTTGAAACTTTTATTTTGAAAAAATCTCTGAACATACAACAAATCTTAGAAAACCTTATGGAAGGTTTACAGGATTGGATTGCCCGTTTTAACAGGCCGTCAACTCCTGCAGTTGTTCTTGTTCCCGTACGCCGTCGCCGCACTCCCCGCCGCACGTAAGTGCGTGTATATTTTTATGGAACTTAGGTGAGTCCGGTTCCCCTTTCGGTCAGAATTTCAATTTATTTTTTTCAATCTTAATAATCGTTTAGCAAATGAAAATTGTCATTGCTAATAAATCTCATGCAAAATTTGCCGAGATTATCTGTACAACTATAGAAGAATCTGCCAAAATTCGTGGCACAGGAATCGCTCGCCGTACGCCAGAATATGTGATTACCAAAATGGAAAATGGTAATGCTATTATCGCTTTAGATGGTGAAAAGTTTGCCGGTTTCTGTTACATAGAAACATGGAGTCACGAGAAGTACGTAGCAAACTCTGGTTTAATTGTACATCCCGATTATAGAAATCAGGGACTGGCGAAAGATATCAAAAAAGCGGTTTTTGATTATTCCAGGAAAAAATATCCAAACGCCAAGATCTTTGGGATCACTACAGGCTTAGCCGTAATGAAAATAAATTACGAGCTGGGATATCAACCTGTCACTTTCTCTGAACTTACCGACGATGATGCCTTTTGGAAAGGTTGCCAAACCTGTAAAAATTACGATATTTTAACTCGTACCGAGCGTAAAATGTGTTTATGTACAGGTATGCTCTACGATCCTGAGAAAAAGAAAAAAGAAAAGAAAAACCACGACCTTAACGATAAAACTTTTACCCGATTAAAGAATATTAAACAAAGCCTTTTTTATAAAAAGGAGAAAAATAAACTAGATTAAAACTTACCAATAAAAATGAAAAAAGTAGTTATTGCCTACAGCGGCGGATTAGACACCTCATATTGCGCAAAATCATTGTCTAATGAAGGTTTCGAAGTTCATGCAGTAAGCGTGAATACCGGAGGATTTTCTGAAGAAGAAGTTCAGCATATTGGAGACAATGCGAAAAAGATTGGAGCAACCACCTATAAAAATATCGACGCAGTTTCTTCATTTTATAGTAAAGTCGTTAAGTATTTGATCTTTGGTAATGTTTTAAAGAATAATACCTACCCACTTTCTGTAAGTGCGGAGCGTATCGTACAGGCCATCGAAATTATAAACTATGCGAAGGAAATCGGTGCTAAATATATCGCTCATGGAAGCACAGGTGCTGGTAACGATCAGGTAAGGTTCGATATGATCTTCCAGATCATTGCTCCAGAAATTGAAATTATTACTCCAATTAGAGATAAGCAATTAAGCCGACAGGAAGAGATCGATTATTTAAAGGCAAACGGAGTAGAAATGAACTGGGAGAAGTCTAAATATTCAGTAAACAAAGGACTTTGGGGAACCAGTGTTGGTGGTGCTGAAACTTTAACTTCTCACGAACCTTTGCCAGAATCTGCATTTCCATCACAACTTTCAGAAAAAGAAGTTGGTAAAATTAGCCTAAGTTTTACAAAAGGAGAACTTACGGCTATTAACGATAAAGAAGATTCGCCAGAAAATAACATTCAGATTCTTGAAGAGATCGCTAAAAAATACGCGATTGGTAGAGATATTCATGTTGGGGATACCATTATTGGGATTAAAGGTAGAGTAGGTTTTGAAGCTGCTTCTGCAAGTATCATTATTAAAGCGCATCATTTATTAGAAAAGCATACGCTTAGTAAATGGCAACTTCAGCATAAAGATTATGTGGCGAATTGGTACGGAACGCATTTGCATGAAGGCCAATATTTAGATCCTGTAATGCGTGATTTTGAGGCTTTATTGCAAAGTTCTCAGGAGCGAGTAACCGGAAAAGTTTTTGTAAGCCTTCATCCTTACCGATTTGTTTTAGACGGAATTTCATCTCCTTACGATCTAATGAACAGCAATTTTGGTAATTACGGAGAAGAAAATAAAGCCTGGACAGCCAACGACGCTAAAGGATTTATCAAAATTCTATCAAACGCTGGTAAGATTTACCAGTCGGTAGAAAATAATTAATCACAAAATTAGCAAGAGCATGATCAAAGCAGGAATAATTGGAGGCGCAGGATATACAGCAGGAGAACTGGTTAGAATTTTAACGTATCATCCGCAAGTTAAACTCGATTTTGTCTATAGTACATCAAGACCAGGAACTCCGGTTTCAGGTGTGCATCAGGATCTTATCGGGGAAATCGATCTATTATTTTCAGGAGAAATTAATACTGAAGTTGATGTCGTTTTTCTATGTCTTGGTCATGGAAATTCTGTAAAGTTTTTAGCTGAAAATAAATTCTCTAAAAACACGAAAATCGTTGATTTGAGCACCGATTTTAGAATGGATGGTAATCACGATTTTGTTTACGGTTTACCTGAATTTAAAAAAGATGCGATCAAAACAGCGAATTTCATCGCAAATCCTGGTTGTTTTGCCACGGCTATTAGTTTGGCGATTCTTCCGTTAGCAAAAGCTAAGAAAGTTGAAGACGAATGGCATGTAAATGCAGTTACAGGAGCTACTGGAGCCGGAGTATCACTTTCAGCAACCACACATTTTACCTGGAGAGATAACAATTTTTCAGCTTATAAGTCTTTTGAACATCAGCATTTAAATGAAATTGGGCAAAGTTTAAAATGGTTGCAACCCGATTTTGATGCGACTGTAAATTTTATTCCGAATAGAGGAAATTTTTCACGCGGAATACATGCAACTGCCTATACCAAATTTACCGGTAGTTTGGAAGAGGCCAAAGCGATCTATACAGAACAATATAAAGATGCGGCTTTCACTTTTGTAACTGAAGAGAATATTCATCTTAAACAAGTAGTGAATACGAATAAATGTTTGCTGAAATTAGAGAAATTCGGCGATAAATTATTAATCACCAGCGTGATCGATAACTTGTTAAAAGGAGCGTCTGGACAGGCGGTACAGAATATGAATTTAATTTTTGGTTTGCCAGAAGATTCAGGATTACACCTTAAAGCCAGTTATTTCTAAACCAAATTTCTAAAACTTAAACCATGAAAATAGCCCTTATCGGTGCCGGGAATTTAGGAAAGTCCATCGCAAAAGGACTTATCGTAAACAATGCCTTTACCACGCTTTACCTAACCAAAAGGAATACTGAAGCCATAAAATCTTACGAAGAATATTCTAAGGTTACGGTAACTTCAGATAACCAGGAAGCAGTTAAAAATTCAGATATTTTAATTTTTGCCGTTCAACCCCAGCAATTAGAAAGAATTCTGGAGGAAATTAAAGACCTACTGACCGATAAGCACGTACTTATTTCGACAATCACAGGTTTCAAAATTGAAAGAATTGAAGCTATTATTGGCGAAGATCAGTTTATAATTCGAGCAATGCCTAATACGGCGATCGCTGTTGGAAAATCGATGACGTGTATGTGTTCTAACGAAAAAGGGGAGAAGCGCATCGCTATCGCCGAGGCTATTTTTAATCGTTTAGGAACAAGTATTACCATTAAAGAAAATAAGATGCAGGCCGCTACAGTAATTTGCGCCAGTGGTATAGCTTTTTGGATGCGTTTAATTAGAGCAACTACTCAGGGAGCGGTTCAACTTGGTTTTGATGCAAAAGATGCACAGGAACTTGCGATGAATACCTGTTTAGGAGCTGCGAGTTTACTGGTAGAATCAGGCAAACATCCAGAGGAAGAAATTGATAAAGTAACTACACCAAAAGGTTGTACAATCGAAGGTTTGAACGAGATGGAGCACAATGGTTTAAGTTCTTCTTTAATTAAAGGTTTACAGGCATCTTTCAAAAAAATAAATAACATTTCAGAACAATAAATATGGAGCTTTTCGATGTTTATCCATTATTTGATATCACTCCCGTAAAAGGCGAAGGCGCTTTTGTTTTCGATAAGGACGGAAAAAAATATCTTGATCTTTACGGTGGTCACGCTGTAATTTCTATTGGGCATTCGCATCCTGCTTATGTAAATGCGATCTCTAACCAGGTTCGTAATCTTGGTTTTTACTCGAATTCGATCAAAAATCCGTTACAGTTAGAATTGGCCGAAAAACTTGGTAAATTATCCGGTTGCGAAGAATATCAGCTGTTTTTATGTAATTCCGGCGCCGAGGCTAACGAAAATGCGCTAAAAGTAGCCTCTTTTGCCACAGGGAAAGATCGTGTGATCTATTTTGATAATGCTTTCCACGGAAGAACCTCTGGAGTGGTGGCGGTTACCGATAACGAGAAAATTAAAGCACCATTTAATAAAGGTCATAAAATCACCAAAATCGCCTTTAATGATGCTGAAACTTTAGCTTCGGAATTACAAAAAGGAGATGTTGCTGCAATTATTTTTGAAGTGATCCAGGGAGTTGGTGGTTTGGATGAAGCAACAACCGATTTCTACCAGCAAATTGAAAAACTGGCCAAAGAAAACGGTGCGATGATCATTGCAGACGAAGTTCAGGCGGGTTACGGTAGAACTGGCGACTTTTTTGCCTTTCAGAAGCATCATATTCATCCAGATATCATTTCGATCGCAAAAGGAATGGGAAATGGATTCCCAATAGGCGGTGTTTTGATCGATAAAAATATCGCTCCAAAATATGGAATGTTAGGAACTACTTTTGGTGGAAATCATTTAGCCTGTGCTGCAGGATTATCGGTATTAAATATTCTGGAAAAAGAAAATTTAATGCAGAATGCTTCAGCGATGTTCGATTATGTAAAAGAGCAGGCAAAAGAAATTCCGCAGATAAAAAATATAAAAGGTCGTGGATTAATGATTGGTTTAGAATTCGACTTCGAAATCGCTAATCTTAGAAAAGATTTGTTGTTTGTGCACCAAATTTTTACAGGATCTGCTGCTAATAAGAATTTACTTAGAATTTTACCACCGCTAAATATCGAGAAAAAGCATTTTGATGACTTTTTCAAAGCTTTAAAGATCAGTTTAGCAAATTTAAAAGATTAAAAATATAATGTCATTCCGTGCTCGACACGGAATCTCATCTTTATGATAAAGAAAAATAATATTGAGATTCTGAAACAAGTTCAGAATGACAGGAACCAAAAACCAACTAATTTCAATGAGACATTACACAAGTGTTCACGATATCGAAAACCTTGATGAATTAATACAGGAAGCTATTCAGCTTAAAAAAGAAAACTCAGCCGCCAGTTTAGGTAAAGGAAAAACTTTAGGATTGTTGTTTTTTAATTCCAGTTTGCGTACGCGTTTAAGTACAGAAAAAGCTGGCCGACTTTTAGGAATGGAAGTGCTTACGATGAATGTTGGTGCAGATGGATGGGCATTGGAATTTGAAGATGGAGCGGTAATGAATTCAGATAAAGCAGAGCATATTAAAGAAGCTGCTGCGGTGTTGTCGCAATATTGTGATGTAATTGGTGTACGCGCTTTTCCGGGATTAAAAGATAAGACTAAAGATGAAGAAGAGCAGGTAATTACTGCCTTTACAAAGTTTGCGAGTGTACCGGTTGTGAATTTAGAAAGTTCTACCGGGCATCCTTTACAGGCTTTAACCGATGCAATTTCGATAACCGAATTAAAGAAAAAAGATAAATTAAAAGTCGTTTTAAGCTGGGCACCGCATCCTAAAGCCTTGCCGCAATCTGTACCTAATTCTTTTGCTGAAATGATGCAGAAAATGGATGTTGAGTTTTGTGTTGCAAATCCTGAAGGTTATGATCTAAGCGATCGCGTTTTAAATGATACTAAAGTTTATCACGATCAAGACGAAGCTTTAAAAGATGCCGATTTTGTTTACGTGAAGAATTGGAGTAGTTATGAGAAATACGGAGAAGTTTTATCTACAGATTCAAATTGGACATTTTCGAAGGAAAAATTAGCACTTACCAATGATGCGAAAGTGATGCATTGTTTACCAGTAAGACGAAATGTGGTAATTGCAGATGAAGTTTTAGATAGTGAAAACTCTGTCGTAATTCATCAGGCAAATAATAGAACTTACGCAGCTCAGGCTGTTTTAAAACAGATTTTGGAAAAACTGGATTAATGCGATGATTTGCTGATGCGTTAATTTGATAATGGCATGATTTGAAAATGAGTGTCAGTTTGAGTGATTTTATTGAAGCGATAGCGTAATATAAAATTGTATCGAGAAGTCGCGCTGAAAGCTAACAGCTAATAACTAAGAGCGAAACACTAACTACTCAATTACTAAACTAAATAAATGAAACCACTAAAAGTTGTAAAAATAGGAGGAAAATTGATCGAAGATACCGCCAAATTCGATGAATTTCTGGAAGATTTTAAAAACCTGGAAGGACATAAAATTCTGGTACATGGTGGTGGAAATATGGCAACTCAGATTTCAGAAAAATTAGGCTATGAAACCAAAATGGTCGATGGCCGCCGAATTACAGATGAGGATACGGTAAAAGTAATTACCATGGTTTATGGCGGATTAATAAATAAAAATATCGTTGCGAAATTACAATCGATGGATACCAATGCAATTGGGCTTTGCGGCGCCGATGGACAAAGTATTCTTTCGGTAAAAAGACCGGTTAAAAACATCGATTATGGCTTTGTAGGGGATATCGAAAAAGTGAATGCCGACTTTATCGGAGCTTTGTTAGATGACGGAGTAGTACCGGTTTTTTCAGCAATTTCATGTACTAAAGATGGCGTGTTGCTAAATACAAATGCCGATTCTATTGCTTCAGAAATTGCACGTGCAATGAGCAAATCTTATGAAACCGAGCTGTATTATTGTTTCGAAAAGCAGGGAGTGCTTGCAGATGCTTCAGATGACGAATCGGTTATCAAAGAAATAGATTTTCTTCAGTATAAAACGCTTGTAGAAAAACAGGTCATCACTGATGGAATGCTACCTAAACTTCAAAATTGTTTTGAGGCTTTAGAACAGGGTGTGCATAAAATTCATCTTGGAAATCACCAATCTTTAAAAGAACATACAACGCATACAAAAATTATTCAGTAATGGAAATTAAAGTACTTCAGCAGGACGCCCTTCAATTACTTCAAAATTTAATAGAAACGCAATCATTTTCTGGCGAAGAAGATCAAACAGCGCAGTTATTGGAGCAATGGTTTGTTCAGCATAAGATTCCGCATCAAAGACATTTAAATAATGTTTGGGCAACTAATAAAGCTTTCGATGAGGCAAAACCTACTTTGCTTTTAAACTCGCATCACGATACGGTAAAACCAAATGCTGCGTATACTAACGATCCTTTTAAAGCTGAAATTCGCGATGGGAAATTATTTGGATTGGGAAGTAACGATGCCGGTGGTTGTTTAGTTTCGTTATTGGCGACTTTTACCTGGTTTTATGATCGTGAAGATCTAAATTATAATATCATTTTTGCCGGTACTGCAGAAGAGGAAACCAACGGTAAAAACGGAATTGCCTGTATGTTACCAATCATGCCAAAAGTAGATGTGGCGATTGTAGGCGAACCAACGCTGATGGATCTTGCAGTTGCAGAAAAAGGTTTGGTAGTTTTTGATGCGGTGGTAAAAGGAACGCCTTCACATGCAGCGCATCCTAATAATGACAATGCCATCTATAAAACTGCGGAAGTTTTAAAATGGTTTGAAGCGATTAAATTTCCTGAAGTTTCTAAGCAATTAGGCGAAGTGAAATTAACCGTAACCCAGATTAATGCCGGGACGCAACATAATGTAGTTCCTGCCAAGGTAGATTTGGTGATCGATGTGCGTGTAAACGATTGTTATTCTAACCAGGATATCAGTGATTTTTTACAGGAGAATGCTCCGGTAGATAGTATTGAGCCAAGATCCTTACGATTAAATTCTTCTAATATTCCCTTAGATCATGATTTGGTGCAAGCAGGATTAGATTTGGGAATGAAGACTTATGGTTCGCCAACATTATCTGACCAGGCGATGCTAAAATGTTCTTCGTTAAAGTTAGGGCCTGGAGATAGCACAAGATCACATTCTGCAGACGAATTTATTTACGTGAACGAAATAGAAGAAGGAATAGAAAAATATATCGCCCTCTTAGAAAAGGCGTTGAGATGATAATATTATTTTTGTCATGCCGGACTCGATCCGGCATCTCATCCTGATTATGTGAGATCCTGAATCAAGTCCGCCTGCCGGACGGACAGGTTCGGAATGACATCAACTAAAATCCAATTATATTATTAATTGGGGAAACTTAAAGAATTACGAAATGAAACTTTGGGATAAAGGAATAAGCATTGATAAAAAAATTGAAAAGTTTACGGTTGGTAACGATCGTGAACTGGACATGTATCTTGCTGAATATGATATTACGGCTTCTAAAGCACATGCTAAAATGCTTGGAGAGATTGGGATTTTAGAAAAAGATGAAGTGCCGGCTTTATTAACCGAATTAGAAAAACTTCAAAAACAAGTTGAAAACGACGAATTTGTGATTGAGGAAGAGTTTGAAGATGTACATTCTAAGATCGAATTTGAGCTGACCAAAGTTTTAGGCGATGCAGGTAAGAAAATCCATACAGCAAGATCTCGAAACGATCAGGTTTTGGTAGCGATGCAATTATATTTCAAGGAAAATTTAATCGAAATTCGTCAAAAAACAGAAGGATTAATAGACATCCTTTTAGGCCTTGCAGAGCAATACAAAGATAAATTGCTTCCCGGTTATACACATTTACAGGTAGCGATGCCATCTTCTTTTGGGTTGTGGTTTTCCGCCTATGCTGAAATTCTTATAGATGATCTTTTTCAGTTAGATGCCGCTCTAAAAGTAGCCGATCAAAATCCGTTAGGTTCAGCGGCGGGTTATGGTTCATCTTTTCCGATAGATCGTGAATTTACCACAAAAGAATTGGGCTTTAAAACTTTAAAATACAACTCGGTTGCCGCTCAAATGAGTCGGGGAAAATGTGAGCGTACGGTAACGTCAGCAATTGCTGGATTAGCGAATACATTGGCGCGTTTTTCAATGGATATTTGCTTGTATATGAGTCAGAATTTCGGTTTTATCAGTTTTCCGGACGAATTAACTACCGGAAGTTCGATCATGCCACATAAAAAGAATCCAGATGTTTTTGAATTAATTCGCGGGAAATCGAATAAACTTCAGGCTATTTCAACAGAAATGGTTTTAATCACCAATAATTTGCCAAGTGGTTATCACAGGGATTATCAGTTAATCAAAGAAAACAGTATAACTTCCGTAGAAGGGATAAAAGAGATCTTGGATATATTCTCCTATTCAATTTCGCAGATCATCGTTAAGGATATAGATCTTAATGACGAGAAATATAAATACCTGTTTACGGTAGATAGTATTAATGATTTGGTGATCGACGGTGCGAGTTTTAGAGATGCTTACAAAGAAATAGGAGGACAGGTTCAAAGTGGAACATATAAACCGGGAGAAGGCAGAAAACACAGTCATTTGGGAAGTAAGGATAATCTGGCTTTAGATAAAATTGCAGCCAAGAAAAAGCTCTAAAAGTGACGGATTTTAGCCTTCAGTTAGTCAACGAAAATATTCTACTAAGACCTATGGAATCTGAAGATTTTAATGAAATTTCAAAACTGACTCAGGATTCAGAAATGTGGTTTTATTTTACCTCAGATTTATCGAATCTTGAGTTATTGAGAACTTGGATCGATTCAGCAGTTATAGATCGAAAAGATAAGAAGCGATTAGCTTTTGTGATTATTGAGAAAGCTTCAGGAAAGATTATGGGCTCTACAAGTTTCGGTAATTATTCTGAAAGGGATAAGCGTATCGAAATTGGCTGGACCTGGCTGGGGAAAGACTTTCAGGGAAACGGATATAATACTCAGGCAAAAGAATTATTGCTGAACTATTGTTTTGAAGTTTTAGAGTTAGAGCGGGTAGAAGCAAAAACAGATGTCTTGAACAAAGCGGCCAGAAAGTCTTTGTTGAATTCTGGTTTTACAGAAGAAGGCATTTTGCGAAGTCATACACTTATGACGAACAATCGCCGTCGCGATACGATTTATTTTAGTGTCTTAAAAAGTGAGTATTTTTCATAAAAAAAAAGGAGCTGAAATTATCGAATTTCAGCTCCTTTTTAAATATATAATTAAGATTAAAGTTCTAATTAAATAATGGTCATTTGACCAAAATTTAGGTTTTCGTCGTTGATATTATTTTCAGATTCGCTAATTAATCCTTCTAGGAAATCTCCAACTTTTTCAGTGCTGTAAGGATTATCTTTATTAATATCTTCAGTACAAACATTCAATTTAATACTTGTAGCCACTGCCTTTCTTATTACATCACCTTCTTCCACAAGACCAAAATGATCTAATAACATTGCTGCGGAAAGAATCGATGCTACAGGATTGGCAATTCCTTTACCGGTAGCCTGTGGATAAGAACCGTGAATTGGCTCGAACATCGCATTATCGCCACCAACCGAAGCTGAAGCTAATAAGCCGATACTTCCACCAATAACACTGGCTTCATCAGAAATAATATCACCAAACATATTTTCTGTAAGAATTACATCAAATTGTTTAGGGTTTAAGATCATTTGCATTGCAGCATTATCAACAAATAAGAAATCTAATTCTACATCCTGATAATCTTCAGCAATTTTCTTTACCGTTTTTCTCCAAAGTCGGGAAGTTTCTAAAACATTGGCTTTATCAACCAAAGTCAGTTTTTTACGACGTTGCTGTGCTGCTTTAAAAGCTAAATGCGCCATTCTTTCGATTTCTTCAACAGAATAGGTGCAAATATCTGTAGCGCTCTGCCCGTCTTCGCTTGTGCTTTTTTCACCAAAATAAATTCCGCCAGTAAGTTCTCTAAAGATTGTTAGATCTGCACCCTGAATTCTCTCAGGTCGAAGTGGCGACTGATCTATCAATTTGGCATAAGTAGTTACCGGGCGAATATTTGCAAAAAGCCCAAGTTCTTTTCTAAGTTTTAGAAGTCCTTGTTCTGGTCTTACTTTTGCATCTGGATTGTTGTCGTATTTAGGATGCCCAATCGCACCAAATAAAACAGCATTTGATTTTTTACAAAGATCTAAAGTAGCTTCTGGAAGCGGATTGTCTAAAAGATCTATTGCAGCAGCACCTACGATAGCATCTTCGAATTCAAATTCGTGATCAAAACGATCTGCGATAGCTTTAAGTACTTTTATAGATTGCTGAGTGATTTCTGGACCAATTCCGTCTCCGGCTAATACGGCTATTTTTAATTTCATAATATTTCTTCTCTAAAAGTTTTAGATTCAGATTTACTGAATCGCAGCTTCACGCATTTGCGTTTGTTTCTCTTCAAATTTCTTAATGGCATCTAATTTACTCACTAAAAAGTCAATATCATCAAAACCATTAATTAAACAGGTCTTTTTGTATGGATCGATGGCAAAATTTTCAGATTTACCACTGCTTAATATTTCGATCTTCTGGTTTTCAAGATCAACTTTAAAGCTTTCCTTATTATCTTTTTTGATCGCCAGGAAAAGTTCATCTAAAAATTCAGGAGAAACCTGAACCGGCAATAAACCATTATTTAATGCATTTCCTTTAAAAATATCTGCAAAATAACTGGAAACAACCACTTTAAATCCATAAGCTTTTAAAGCCCATGCTGCGTGTTCTCTACTAGAGCCACAACCAAAGTTGTTTCCTGCGATTAAAATTTGCCCTGAATATTGATCCTGATTTAAAGTAAAATCTTCTACCGGTTTTCCTTCTTTATCAAAGCGCCAGTCTTTAAAAAGATTTTCTCCAAACCCTGCTTTATCGGTTGCCTTAAGGAAACGTGCAGGGATAATTTGATCTGTATCTATATTTTCGACCTCTAATGGGACGGCTGTATCTTGTAGTGTGGTGAATTTTTCCATTAATTCAAACTTTTTGTAAAGTCGGTTATTTTTCCGGCTACGGCTGTTGCTGCTGCGGTTAGCGGGCTTGCCAAGATCGTTCTTGAACCTTGTCCTTGTCTTCCTTCAAAATTACGGTTACTGGTAGAAACGCAATATTCTCCTTCCGGAATTTTATCATCGTTCATTGCTAAACAAGCGGAACAACCTGGTTGCCTCAATCTAAATCCAGCTTCTTCAAAAACTTTATCCAGGCCTTCTTCCTGAATTTGAGCAGCAACCTGTCTACTTCCAGGAACAATCAAAGCATTTACATTTTCTGCTTTTTTCTTCCCTTTAATATAACTGGCAGCCATTCTGAAATCTTCGATACGGCTATTGGTACAACTACCAATAAAGATATAATTAATTGGCTTATCAATTAAACTCTCACCTGGTTTAAAGCCCATATAACTTAAAGCTTTCGCATCACTTTTACCTCCTTCTACCGGAATTGCTCCGGTGATCTTAATTCCCATCCCAGGATTGGTTCCGTAGGTGATCATTGGCTCGATATCTTCAGCATCAAAAGAATATTCCTGGTCAAACTCGGCACCTTCATCGGTTCTTAAAGTTTCCCAGTAGGCTTTCAGTTTATCAAATTCTTCACCTTTAGGAGCAAATTCTCTTCCTTCAACATAATCGTAAGTGGTTTGATCTGGCGCTATAAGTCCGCCACGAGCTCCCATTTCAATACTCATATTACAAACCGTCATACGGCCTTCCATAGACATGTTTTCAAAAACATCTCCGGCATATTCACAAAAATAACCAGTACCTGAATTTGTTCCTAGTTTACTAATTACATAAAGAATAACATCTTTTGGCGTTACTCCTTTCTTAAGATCACCATTTACATTTACTCGTAATCTTTTCGGTTTTTCTACCAATAAACATTGAGAAGCAAAAACCTGAGTTACCTGGCTGGTACCAATCCCAAAGGCGATAGCACCAAAAGCACCATGCGTGGAAGTATGGCTATCTCCACAAACCATAGTTTTTCCTGGTTGTGTAATACCAAGTTCTGGAGCCATTACGTGAACGATCCCGTTATATGGATGTCCTAAACCGTAAAGTGTAATATTATTTTCTTCGCAATTTTGCGATAATTCTTTCAATTGTTTTCTAGACAGTAAATCTTTAACCGGCAAATGCTGATTTTCTGTAGGCGTGTTATGATCTGCAGTCGCAACGATCTTATTAGGACGAAAAACAGGAATTTCACGCTCTTTTAGTTCGTTAAATGCCTGCGGACTAGTAACCTCGTGAATTAAGTGTTGATCGATATATAAAATATCCGGACCATCCGGAATAGACTCTACCACGTGGGCATCCCAAATTTTATCGAAAAGGGTCTTTTTCATTTATTTAAATTTTAAAACACAGCGCAAGGGCTGTGTTAATATAAGCTTCAAAAACGAAACCTAAAATAATATCGTTAAGCGATTGCTTTCATTTTCTTTTTAGAGATCTCCATGATCTCGTGAATATCGTTATCTAGCACTTCTTTCTTCATATCTGCATAATTAAGAAATTCGGCATAAACAGTATCCAATTCTAATTTTGTAAGATTATAACCTACTTTTTTAGCTTTATAAGCTAAAGCCGCACGACCACTACGAGCCGTTAAAACAATAGCAGATTCTGTTACCCCAACATCAGCAGGATCGATAATCTCGTAGGTTTCACGATTTTTGATCACGCCGTCCTGGTGAATTCCAGAGCTATGAGCAAAAGCATTTGCTCCTACGATGGCTTTATTTGGTTGTACAAACATTCCCATTTCTCTTGAAACCATTTTACTTAATTCGAAAAGTAATTTTGGATTAATGTCTGTATTTAAGTTTAAAGTTGGGTGTTGGCGAAGGATCATTACTACTTCTTCTAAAGCCGTATTGCCCGCACGTTCACCAATACCGTTAATGGTACATTCTATTTGGCGTGCGCCATTAGTTATTCCCGCAATAGCATTTGCTGTGGCCAAACCTAGATCGTTATGGCAATGGCAAGAGATAATTGCATTATCTATGCCTACTACATGATCTTTTAAATATTTGATTTTCTTACCATATTCTTCAGGAAGACAATATCCTGTAGTATCTGGAATATTTAAAACTGTTGCACCTGCGTTGACGACTTCCTGGCAGACCTGCGCTAAAAAGTCATTGTCGGTTCTCCCGGCATCTTCAGCATAAAATTCAACATCATCAGCAAAATTCTTAGCGTAAGCAACTGCATTAACTGCACGCTCGATAATTTGCTCACGAGTCGCGTTAAACTTGTATTTGATATGAGAATCTGAAGTTCCTATACCAGTATGAATACGAGGTTTTTTAGCATACTTTAAAGCTTCAGCAGCAACTTCGATATCTTTTTTTACAGCTCTGGTGAGTCCACAAACGGCAGCGTTTTTTGCGATTTTTGAAATTTCGGTAACAGATTTAAAATCACCGGGACTTGATACAGGAAATCCAGCTTCGATAACATCTACCCCCAGCTCATCTAATCTTGCCGCAATCTTTACCTTTTGTTCTGTATTTAATTTACACCCGGGAACTTGTTCACCGTCTCTCAAAGTTGTGTCAAAAATTTCTACCTTTTCTGCGCTCATAAGAGTTTTTTTTTGCTTTATCTTTAACTAAAGTATAATAAAGCCTATTGCTGGCGTAGTGAGCGCACTAAAGTGTTACGATAATTAAATTAGTTATATTTTTGTAATATATCTGATTTTCAGTTACTTAAAAAGTATCTTGTTACAATGACCAACGATTTAACGGATAACCTATTTTCTTTAATTAAATCACTTTCTCCTTCAGAAAAAAGACAATTTTCGCTGTATGTTGGAAGAATTGGAGTGAATTCAGACAGTAAATTTCTTAACCTGTTTAAGATTTTAAGCAAGCAAAAGAAGTACGATGAAGAATTAGTGCTTAAAAACACCAATATCACCAAACAGCAATTATCAAATATTAAGGCTCATCTTTATAAACAGATCTTAATTAGTTTAAGGCTGAATCCTGCTCACCAGAGCATTCCTATACAGATACGAGAGCAACTGGATTTCGCGATTATTTTGTATCGAAAAGGTCTTTATAAGCAAAGCCTGAAGCTTTTAGATAAAACAAAAGCTACCGCTTTGGCCTATGAAGAGAAAAATCTAGCTTATGAGATCCTAGAACTCGAGAAGATTATAGAGTCACAATATATTACCAGAAGTATTGAAAACAGAGCAGAAATATTAATAAAACAAACCGAAAAACTTACAAATCTTAATCAGATCTCGAGTAAGTTATCTAATTTATCGCTTCAGTTATATGGAATTTTTCTGAAAATGGGATATGCCCGTACTGAAGAAGAAGCTATTGCTATCCATGATTATTTTGAAACCAATTTACCAGAATATGAGTTTGCAGACCTTGGTTTCAAAGAGAAATTATGGCTTTTTCAGGCACATTTATGGTATAGTTTTATCACACAAAATTTCCTGAATGCATTTCGATATTCTTCAAAATGGATCGATCTTTTTAACGAAAATGACCATCTAATTTCGGTGCATCCAGTATTTTATTTAAAGGGGAATCATTATTTATTAGAGTCTTTATTCTATTTAAATCATACCGTCACTTTCGAGAAAGTGCTGCATCGTTTTGAAGATACGCTTAAGAATCCAAAAATTCCTGATGACGATAATATCGCCTCGCTTTCCTTTCTTTATTTGTACGCAAATAAGCTCAACTTAAGATTTATGAAAGGCGAATTTCACGGTGGTGAAGGCCTGGTAGAAAAGATCGATCAAAAAATTAAGCGTTATAAAGGAAAGATCGACGAGCATCATATTATGGTGTTTTATTATAAGATCGCTTCACTTTATTTTGGGGACGGAAACAATAAAAAATGTATTCAATATCTAGGGAAGATCATTCAGAATAAATCTTTAGAAATGCGTGAAGATCTTATGTGTTTTTCAAGGATTCTAAGTCTTGTGGCGCATTACGAAGCAGGAATGGATTATCATTTAGAACGACTTATTAAATCTACTTATAAGTTTTTGATCAGGATGAACGATCTGCACGAGGTTCAAAAAGAAATGATTAAATTCTTAAGAAATCTTCCAGATGTTAGTCCGCTTGATATTAAAGACGAGTTTAGAAAACTCCATGCAACACTAAAACAATACGAAGATCATCCATTTGAGCGTCGTGCTTTCTTGTACCTAGATATTATTTCCTGGTTAGAAAGTAAGATCGATAATCGCCCGGTTGCCGATGTGATCAAAGAGAAAGTAAACGAATACGCACGCTAAAAAGCAATAATTTGGTTGAAGAAAGAGCCGATTTAAAACATATTTTACAGCTAAATCTAGCGGTAATCATTATTAGTACATCGGGAACTCTTGGACGCTATATAGAACTGAGTCCGTTTTTGATTATTTTCCTGCGATCTTTTATAGCCATTTGGGCCTTGCTTATTTTTTGCAAAATCAAAGGGTTAAAACTGAATTTTTCTAACAAAAAAGATCTTCTAAAAGTTCTTTTTGCCGGTGTTTTAATGTGTGCGCATTGGCTTACCTATTTCCAGTCGCTTAAATTATCCAGTGTGGCTATTGGGATGCTTTCTATTTATACCTATCCAGTAATTACAACGTTTTTAGAACCGCTTATTCGAAAAACAGGTTTTAATAGAATACATCTGTTTTTAGGGATTTTGGTCTTATTGGGAGTATATTTTTTGGTGCCCGAATTCAGTTTGGATAATCAACAAACTATAGCGGTATGTTTTGGTGTAGGATCGGCGTTTTTATATTCACTTCGGAATATTTTAATGAAACAGCAAGCTTCAAAATACAATGGATCGGTCTTAATGTTGTATCAAATGTTTGTGGTGAGCACGCTTTTAATTCCGGTTTTGTTCTTTTTCGATCTATCGGTCATTCCGTCACAGTTAGCGCCAGTTTTAGTGTTGGGATTATTAACAACATCCGTTGGGCATACGCTTTTAGTGAGCAGTTTTAAGTATTTTTCAGCAACAACAGCAAGTATTATCAGCAGCGCGCAGCCTATTTACGGAATTTTACTCGGTTATTTTATTCTGAATGAAGTTCCCGCTATAAATACGGTTATCGGCGGACTATTAATCGCGACTGCTGTTTTTACTGAAATTTTTAGAAGTTTTAAAAAGTAAGCTGAAATTATACAATCTTAGCTATTATTTTTTCGATCCATTTTTTTATTCAGTTCAAGACAAGCATTAATAAGTGCCAAATGCGTTAAAGCCTGCGGAAAATTTCCAACCTGTTCACCACTTTTACTTATCTGTTCACTAAATAATCTAAGCGAATTGCCGTAACCTAAAATCCGTGAAAAATTCTCGGCAGCCTCCTCGATACGATCACCTAGCGCGAGACATTCGATATACCAAAAAGAGCACATCGTAAAAGTTCCTTCTTCACCTTCTAAACCATCAGCATCATTTTCGGCTGCACGATAGCGATACACCAAAACATCATATTTTAATTCACGCTCAATAGCTTTAAGTGTCTTTTTCCATTTTTCGTCATGCTTATCTATAAAATGCAGAATTGGCATGAGTAGGGCCGAAGCGTCAATTTCATCTGTCCCTTTGTGCTGAATAAAAGCCTCTTTTTCTTCATTCCAAAAATCGGAATAAATGCTTTCTTTTATTTGTTTTCTTACTTTTTCCCATCTCTCTTTAGGGAAATCAAGATTATTACCTTCAGCAAGTTTAATTCCGCGATCTAGAGCAACCCAACAGGTTAATCTGGAATGTAGAAACTCTTTTTTATCGCCTCTAATTTCCCAAATTCCACGGTCTTTATCTTTCCAGTGTTCACACACATATTCTATATGATGTTTGATGTTTTCCCAGAAATCTTTCTTTATTGGGCCATCGTGTA